>JBBDLY010000448.1:0-13397 GCA_040878585.1 Pirellulales bacterium | reverse complement strand
GCAACAGTCGCGGCAGCAGCACCGGCAGAAAGAACGCGGCATAGCAGACCGCGGCAATCAGCAGGCTGCCGTAGATCGGCAGCCAGACGTTGGCGATCGCCATCGCCGCCAGCGGCACCAACATCGCCACGGTGAGCCGGCGGAAGTAGAACCCGGCAAACACGCCGATCGCGGCCATCGGCGTGAAGTTCGGCAACTCGATCAGCCAATGCCGGCCCATCACCCCCAGCGCAACCAGCAGCACGAACACCAGGCAATCAATCCAGAAATTCCGCGGCGGTTCGGAGGAGGTTGTCTCGGCTCGCTTCAACATATTTCTTCCTTGACGACGTTTGAGGGTTCGGACGACTGGTTTTCAACCGCTCGTGGCCCACCATTCTAATCGCAGGCTTCCAACTTCCACAAGGCACGGTCCCCTTATTGCATGATCGCCCAGATCACTGCCAGCGGCGCTGCGGCGATTAGTAGGCTGGCTACCACGATTGCCGTGGGTGGGCGGTCTTGCCGGAACCGGTAAACCATCGGCAGCAGGATCAACGACAGCACACCGGCGATTGCCGCCGAGACGATCAGCAGGCGAAAGAGGATGGTTATTGCTGTTGCTTCCGCCCACATTGCGCCGATCAACGCGGCCAACCCGGCGAAGATCTGCGCTCCCAATGTGGTAAGTACCGTAAGGGACCAGGCGACCGTAACGACCTCGCCACGGCGTAGGTCGGCTCGATCGGAATCACTGCGTGAGACGGCGTTTCCTCGCTTGGCCGAGTGTTGGATCGTTGCAGAATCATGGTGTTTCGCCGACTCACGACGCCTCGCAGCGCGGTTTTGGATTCGCTTGTTCGCCATAACGCCCTTCATTTGCAACGGTTGGGCCAAATCCCGCGTGGGATCACAAACTACCGCCGGCGGCCTAACTCATTTTACAACATAGTCTTACTGCAATCGACGGGGGGCCGTGAATCGTTCCTGATCCCCGCGACCTTGGATTTCTACGCGAACTGCTTGCATTGCCATAAGTTGAAAATCCGCTCTGGTTTAGCTACCGCAAACTTGCCTATAATCGGCCGCCACTTACGGCATTTCTCGGCCAGGCGGCGTCAGGCTAGGCCGATCCCATAGCTTTCGATAGCGAAAAACCGCGTCGGTGGCTCGGACAAGGAGGTCCGGACATCTTGCTCGCGTATTGCTCAACACGCCTACGCATCGGTCTGGTCGCAAGCAGCGCGGTGCTGCTCTTGCTGGCGGGCGTGGTTGCGCCGACACTCGGCCAAATGCCGCTATTTTCGTCGTCCAGCCGCGAGCAAGATCAGCAGCAACAGCCCAGCGGCGTCGACGTGGCCGCCGCCGAAAAGCCGATCGTGCTGCAACTGCGCATCGCCTGGGGGGGAGGAGCGGCGCGGCGTTGGATCGGCGAAATCACCGCAACCGGCGGACGACTCGAAACGCCGGTCCCATTGGGCATCGAGGCCGACGAGCCGGGAAGTATCTGGTCGGATGACCGCGGCATCAACATTCAGCAACGCAGCCCGCGCGGTTACGACGCCATCGACGTGGTGGTGGCCGGCAATCGACGGACGACTTTGACCGTCACACTTACGCCGGATCGGGTCGATCAGCCGGGCAAAACGGTGTCGATCGACCTGGCCTCGCTCATCGAGCAAACCCATCGTAGCGACCTGGACGAGCAGGGCAACCAGTTGTTCATTCGCCGCTCGCCCGGCGATCGGCTCCGGGTGACGTTCGATCGGCCTTCGCTGGTCTTCGCTCCCGGCGAGAAGCTCTCCGTCTCGGTCGAGCCGTACCGCATTGCCACCAGTCACCGCGACTCCGTGACGATGCGCGCGCGGCTTGCTTCCGCCGGCGGCGCCGAGACATTATGGGAAGAATCGCGCGCAATTCGGTTCGATGGCGAAGATATCGCCCTTGCCGAATCGCTTTCCGTCGAGATGCCGACCTCCGAGGGCGTTTACGACTTGGTGATCTCGCTGGAGCAGCGGCGCCACGGCATCGGCGCGGTCAATCCGCTCAATCCGCTGCAATTGCGCAGCGAGACGCTGCTGACGCGAACGATTCAAACGATCGTGATCGCCGCGGCGCCTCCAACCGATGCCCAGGCGACCGCGCCGTCGACGGTCGTCGCCGAGATCCATCCGGCCAGGCCGTGGTGGGAGAAATTGACCACTTTGCCGGAAATTCCCGGCTTGCGCAAAGGTCCGCTCGACAACGGCGGTTCCAGCGTCCGCAATCATCCGCAATTGGGCGCCTTGTCGCATATCGGCCCGCGGGCGGAGTCGCCGCACACAAGTTGGGCGGCCTATCCGTTGCCCGTCGACGCGCCTGGCCAGCCGCACATTCTTGAGATCGCTTATCCGGCCAACATGCCGCAATCGATGGGCGTGAGCATCGTCGAACCGAACGCCGCCGGCGCGGTCCAGCCGCTGGGTCTCGACAGCGGCATTTTCGTGCCCGAGTCGGCGGCCGACAACGCCCCGGCCATGCGGACCCACCGCATCCCGTTCTGGCCGCGAACCAGCACGCCCTTCGTGTTGATCACCAATCGTCGTGAAGGGAGCCATGCCGTTCATGGACGCATCCGTTTACTCGGTCCCCCGCAATTCAGCGTGCGATCGTTGCGGTTCAGCACTTCGGCCGCCAAACTGCCGGCTGCCGCGTCGCCAAGCATCCGCGACGGCCGCCAACTACTGGCGTTCTATACCCGACCCCTCTTTCCGGAAAACTTCTCGGCACCGGAGGCGTACGATTCGGCCACCGAACGGAGCCTCGACGATTGGAGGACGTTCCACGAGGGGGGGCGGCGATTGGTCGAGTATTTGCGGTATGCAGGCTACGACGGGTCGGCCGTCTCCGTGCTTTCCTCCGGCAGCACGATTTATCCCAGCGAACTGCTGGAGCCGACGCCGCGATACGATACGGGTGCGTTCTTTGCCAGCGGCCAGGATCCGGTTCGCAAGGATGCGCTGGAGATGATGTTCCGCCTGTTCGATCGCGAGCAGATGTCGATGATTCCCAGCTTTCAGTTCGCGACTCCCCTGCCCCGCCTGGAGAATCTGCTGCGCGAGGGAGCGCCGGAAAGCGTGGGGATCGAACTCATTGGCGCCGACGGCAGCAGCTATATCGAGCGGCACGGATCGCAACGAGGCAATGGACGACACTACAATCCGCTCAATCCCGAGGTGCAGCGGGCAGTGCGCGAGGTGCTGTTCGAAGTGGCCGAGCGCTACCGCGAGCATCCGTCGTTCGAGGGCGTGGCGCTGCAATTGAGCGACGACGGCTACCTGCTGCTGCCGGGTGCTGATTGGGGCTTCGACGACGACACGGTCGCACGGTTTACACGGGATACCGGCATCGACGTACCCGGCGCCGGTCCGCAACGCCACGGTCAGCGCGCGGAGTTCTTGCTAGGCCCGCAGCGTGCCGCCTGGCTCAATTGGCGAGCCGAGGTGCTGCACGCGTTTCACAGGCAACTGCTCGCCGATCTGCGCGGCGCATTGCCGCGCGGCAAACTCTATCTTCTGGCAGACGGGCTGCTTACCAGCGCCGAGCTGCGCGAAATGGTACAGCCGGCGCTACCGCAGACGAGTCGCCCCGACGACATCTTGCTGGCGGCGGGTGTCAAGCCGGAACTTTATGCCGACGAGAGTGCAATCTGCCTGCTGCGTCCCTATCTGGTGGCGCCCCCCTTCTCGACCGTCGCCAAGGCGTTCAACAATACGCTCAACCATTCGACCGAAATCGACCGGCATTTCATTACGGCCCGGCGTCCGGGCGCGATGTTCATGCATCAGCCGCAGCAATTGCGGCTGGAGTCGTTCGATGCGAGAAGCCCTTTCGGCCCGGCAACCACCTTTACCTGGCTGGCTCAGCAGATGCAGCCGGCCGACGGGGAAAGCCGGCGACGGTTCATTCATGCGGTCGCCACGCTCGACGCCCAAGTGATGTTCGACGGCGGCTGGATGTTGCCGATGGGACAAGAGCATGCCACGGCCGACGTGATTGCCGCTTATCGCAACCTGCCGGCGATCAGTTTCTCGCACGTCCCGGACATTCCTCAGCCGCTGATTGTCCGCACCGCTCGGCTGGGAACCGAAGGCTACCTGTACGCCGTTAACAACTCCCCCTGGCAGGCTCAGTTGGAGTTGGACGTGAGCGGGCTGCCGGCCTGGGAAGAGCTGACCGGCCGCCGCGAGCTGCCGGAGGCGGAGGACGGTAAATGGACGATCACACTGCAGCCCTACGATCTGATCGCAGTAAAGTTCGTCAGCGGTTTGCCCATGATTAGCAGCGGCAAAGTCACCTTCCCCCAGCATTCGGTGCGCGGGCAACTTGAGCGGGATATTCGCGATTTGGTAGCGCGGGCCGCCTCTCTCGGCGAAGGCGAGCCATTGAAGGTTTTGGAAAACGGCGACTTCGAGGTCGCCGGGCCAGACAAGGTGCCGCTTGGCTGGAGCCTCATCGGCGGCGACGGCGTCGCTGCGACGCTCCAGGCACGTGACGCCCAGCAGGGGCAACACCGCGTGCGGCTGACCAGCCGACACGGCGTTGCCTCGCTCATCAGCGCGCCGTTCGCGGCGCCCGAAACAGGGCGCATCACGCTGAGCTTTTGGATGCGCAAAAACTCCGACGAGTCGAACCCGCCGATCCGCATCGCGGTGGGCGCCCGACATCGCAATCGAGATTATTACCGATATGCGAACGTACCGTTGACCGATCGCTGGGAGCAATACATCTTCCAGATCGACGATTTGCCGCTGGCCGATATCGATCGCGTCCAGGTGCGGTTTGATTTGATGGCCGCCGGCGAGGTGGCGATCGATCATGTCGAGGTCTTCGATCTGTCGTTCAGCGAAAACGAACGCAAGGAACTCTCGAAGATCATTTCGCTGGCGAGTTTCAAACTACGCGATGATAAACTCGCCGACTGCCGCCACGTGTTGGAAAGTTATTGGCCCCAGTTCCTGATGGATCACGCCACGCCGCCTGCCGGCGGCATGGTCCAGCGAGAGGAACCTCCGCCGCGTCGCGAGCCGGGCGAACCGTCGCCGGAACGAACCGGCGGAAGATGGAAAAACATCCTGCCGGGATTCCTGCGGTAATGCTACTTCTCCACTTCGATTCGGTAATTGAGGTTCCGTGGACCGTCCACCTCCTCGATTCTCAACAGCAGCGTCTTGCCGAGTAACTCGTCGCCGTCGAACAGGCGATAGGTTCTAGTGTCACGGCCGCGGTCGAGGTCGAGCACTTGCGTTCGCATCCGGCGACGGTCGGGAATGAACAGCAGGCACTTAAATGACAGCGCATCGTCCGTGTGGTTGATGATGTGCTGCTCGACTTCCAGATCACCCTGGTCGTTGAGACGCGTGGCTACTTCGACTTCCACGTCCCCCAGCCCGATCTCCATGTGCCGATAGATGCTGAATCGGTAGTTCTTGTCGGCGTTCACGTCGAAGTCGATGCGAATATCCTGCCGCCCGCTGCTGGCGTCGAACGGCAACAGCACCTCGAACGGCTCCACGGTTAGCTCTCCTGGCGCCATCTTAATATTCACTACCCGCGGCGAGACCCGCCATACGTCGGGCGTTGTCAGTGTCGCCTTGCCGCTGACGCCTTGCGGGAAATAGTTCCGCATGCGAAACGCTTCCTGATGCGGCCGGCCGAACACGCTCGGCAGTTGTACTTTGGCGAATTCAAAAGACATCCGCATCCTTGTGATCGGCTCGCTCACTCCGGTGATGAACGTCGGCAGCGGGCCGACTGGAATCACTTGTCGATGGTCTCGTGTCTTCGGCGCGGTGGCTCGTCCCCAGATGTCGGTCAGTCGAATGTCGTCACCGAGGTACACCTCTTCCTCAGTCGGGGAATCGTTCCAGATAACCATCACCGCTTCGCCGTTGCGCGTAAAGATGTGGTTCTTACTTTGGTTCGGCAGGGTGATGCTCCCCAAGTACTCGGCGCCGGCCAAGGCCAAGGCGGTGGTCCGCCACGGCAAGAGCAACTCGCCGGGGGTGCCGTCGTCGTTCATCAAGCCGCGGTCGGTGCTGAACGGTTGCGGTACGAAGATTGCATCGGCGCCATGGATTTTGGCGGCCAGCATGCGGTGAATAAGATCGGTGGCGCGCACGTCGTTGCTATAGCGCGCCCGTGACAACGGCTCGATCACCACCCAGCGGCTGGCTTGCTTGCCGCGGTCGAGCTTCAGGTAGGTTTCCAACTCTTGCGGCGTCAGGTCCGGGTCGGCCGAGTAGGACAGAAACTGCCACGGCGGATTTTCCACCGGCAATTCCTCGTTGATCCACCGCCAGCCGATGCCCACGGAGACCTCCTGGCCGAACTTGTACAAATCGCTTTTCAGTTCGCTAATTTTTTCCGGCAGATCGGGATAGTTGACGAAGCTGATATCCTTGTCCAGGCCCAATTGCCACCAGCGAATCTTGAGGCTCAAGCGGTTCATCACCGGCTCCAAGGCCGGCTGCCAAAGCTCTTTCTCGGCGGAGAAAATGTCCGCGGCCAGCAATTCCTCGCGGTCGCCGAAGCTGTCTCGCAATTCAGCCGGGGGATTGGCCAACAGGCCGATGACCTCGATGTGATGAAAACTCAGCCGCTCGGTGAACCGCACGATCTGTTCGGCCCGCGCGTTGTCCTGCGGGGCGAACCAGACCGGAAACTTCAGCCAGTTGATCCCCACATGTGTGAGCAACTGCTCCAGCGCCTTGAGCGGAACCGGCTGATCCCCGTCGGGCAACGACCAGCCGAACTCGCCGTTGGTGGGCGCTGCGTGTGGCCGCACCACGGCCAGCGTAAGCGTTCGCTCATGGACGAGTCCCGCGTGACTGTCCATGGCGACGTTGACGCGATAGAAGCCGTAATCTTCGATCGGCGGATGCCAGACCAGCTTGCCCGCATAACCGGCCGCTCGTTCGGTTCCCGCGGCGGTTGTCTTGCCGTCGAGCACCAATTGCCCGTCCATCCGCTGGGTGTTGCGGGCGACGACGTTGCCCGCCACGTCGATCACCTCGAACCGCGTCTGCGGATCGCGGGTGGAGATGCCGGAGACTTCGCACTCCACGAGCACCTGTTGCGGGTCGGTGTAGACATTATGGGCGCTGTTCGTTCGCAACGTCATTCGCGGCAGGCGAGCGAACCACAACTCGTCGAACTCGACCACGCCCCGCAGATCGGGCCGACCGGTTGGTTCCAAGTGCAGACCGATGATCGCGGTCGTGGCGTTCTCGTGCTCGGGCGTGACCGGCCCAACTTAAAGTTTACCCCAGTGGGGCATGTGGCGCACCCGGCGGGAATATGCCCTTTCCAATAAGTTGCCGGCGTCGTGGAAGAAGGTCATGCTCACGTAAACTTGATCGCGCGCCAGTCCCTCGGCGCGGACCTGCGCCTCGAGAATGTAGCTGAACGTGGAGCGGATCGGAATCGGCGGACTGTAGCAAGCCGCGGCACCGCCGTTGACCTTGATCGTCAGTTTGTTCTCGCCGCCCGCGGCGCCGCCGGTGGTCGTTACGATTTCGACGTAATGAGGATACCCGTCACCCACCTTGCGCCGCCAACCGTCCGGCCAGTTGTCGTAGTCCTTGTCGAAGGCGGTCTCGAATCCCGCGGTAAACACCTCGACCGCATCGGGATAACGCTCGGCGTCGGCGGCGCCGATCTCGGTGGCGAACGAGCGATCGCGGACGATGGCGTCGCCAGTTTCCTGACCCGCCAGCCCTGTCGGAACCGCCGCGAGAATGAGTAGACTAAATATCAGACGCATAACGATTGTAGCGATGATTGCATGCGCAGTATGGCGCGCGACGCCTAGTTCCTGAATCTGGTTTTCTCGACCTTCACTAGCATCGACCCGTCGGCCGTTGCGTCACCAGTTTCGCTGGACTCCGCCGCACGACAACTCACCCTGATACGACTGGAACGACCAATCGTGCTAACTCTCAAAATCGGTATCCAAACGGCGAGCCTGCGGCTGCCGCTAAGAAAAGCATTGCACACCGCGGCGCAGTTGGGGGCAACGGCGATCGAAATCGACGCCCGAGACGATCTGCGGCCGGCCGATCTTTCCGAAACCGCGGCGCGGCAGTTTCGCAAGTTGCTAAAGGATCTGAACCTGAAACTGGCCGCCGTGCGCTTTCGTACTCGTCGCGGGTACGACGTGGCCGACGATCTCGATCGCCGCATCACCGCCACCAAGCAGGCCATGAACATGGCCTACGCGCTCGGTTCGTCGGTGGTGATCAACCAGATTGGGCCAATCCCCGAACCGCCCGCCGCAGGCGAGGTGAACGACGCCTGGACGCGGATGACGGAAGCCGTCGTCGATATGGCCCGTTATGGCGATCGGGCCGGGGCGTTCCTGACAGCCGGCACCGGAACGGAGAGCGGCACACGGATGGTGGAGTTCATTCAATCCTTGCCGGCCGGCGCGTTGCGTGTGAATTTCGATCCGGGCCAATTGATCGTCAACGGGTTTTCGGCCGCCGAAGCAGTCCGCGAGCTAGGCCCCTACATCGCGCACGTGCATGCCAACGACGCGGTTCGCGACCTGGCTCAAGGCCGTGGTCTCAACGTGCCGCTGGGCCGCGGCGCGGTCGATTACGAAGACCTGCTCGCGCATCTGGAGAATCACGAATACCGAGGCTATCTGACGATCACCCGCGACGGCGCCGACGACCCGGTCGGTGAGATTGGCCAGGCGGTTGAGTATCTAAAGAACCTGGCCTGAATCGCGGCGAATGCAGAGCCGTTGGAACAGGAGGAAACGGAGAAAACAAAGGAATTCATTCTCTGTTGACTTTGACCCGCTCTGTTGCCTGAAAAGCACTTCAAATCGCAACATGAATCCTCTGTCACGTAAAGGTTAGGCAGTGATGGAGGACGATGCGATTAACCAATCCGGACGAACTACCTAGAGCACTACTATATCGCCAATTCGTTTCTGAGGTACCGAGGATCAAATTCCGTTTAGTACGCTGAGAGAGAAGGAGATAACAAAGAATCCTTCCCTTTGTTCTCTCTGTTTTCTTCTGTTCAAACTTCTTATCTCATTCAATTTTATTGCGACCCTTGAAGCCTTGGGCTGCCGAAGTCGATTCAGAACCAAGACTCTCTCCCGATTTGCTCGAGGAACCGCGGCAGTTGCCAAATCACCACGCCGATTCCCAGCGGGATGCACCAGTAGGCAAACAAGTAGAGTTTGCCGCCGGTAAGCCAACGGACAAGCCACCACAGCGAGACCAATCCCACGGCAAACGATACGGCCATGCCAAGGGCCAAAATCGAATAGGGCGTGGAACCCGTCTGTTCGGTAAGCAAATCCTTGGCCTCCAGTACCGTGGCGCCCCCTATCGCGGGAATTGCCAATAGGAACGAGAACGTCGCCGCACTCTCGCGCCGCATGCCGGTAAGCAGGCTTCCCACGATGGTGAAACCGCTGCGCGACAAGCCCGGCAGCAGCGCGCAGGCTTGAAACAGACCAACGACCAGCGCCTGCCGCGCGGTGATGTTGACGTAATCGAGTTCGCCTTCGCTCCGGCGGGCCGACCAGATCAACAGCAAGCCGGTGATCGGCAGCAACAACCCAGCCAATAGCGGGCTTTCTAGCAACGGCTTGCAATAGTATTTGAGCGGCAAACCGACGACAACGGCCGGGAGCGTGCCGACTACGAGCAGCCAGATCACGCGACGGTCGTGAGTCAGCAGCCTGGCGATCTGTCGCCAATAGAAGGCCAGAATGGCCGCCAACGTGCCGGCGTGCAACAAGATGTTGACTTCAACGACATCCGGCAGTGGCTGGTCTTGCCACCATTCGAATAACGAGCCGACCACGACCAAATGGCCCGACGAACTAATTGGTAGGAACTCGGTAATCCCTTGCACGACGCCTAATATGACAATTTGAATCCAATCCATGTGCGGCTGACCTCGCCATAATTCAGAATCGGCGGAGTCGAACTCGCCGGATTTTCGCAGTCGTGAGGCCGATCTGATCGAATTCTAGCGAATTCGTCAGGCTGGCCAGCCCAATTCTAGCTTGCGTATACATAAAAAAACCCCGCCGATCGAGGTCGGCAGGGTCCAAATAGCGCGAGAATGTCCAACAAAACGATTATTCGTCTTCGTCTTCCTTGGACTTCTTCTTTTTCTTTTTCACCGAAAGCTTGTACACCCGGACCTTCGGCAGTCCGACGGGAGCGTCTCCCGCATGCCAGCGTTCTGTGCGGCGAAGCTGCTCGATCCGTTCGGCGCGGGTCAGCACGCTACGGTTCCGCACCAGACCGGCGCTCACCTTGAGGCTCTTGTCGATAGTCATCGTCCACATCTCCAATACTCGCCGCCAACTGAGTCGGCGGAATTCGATGAATTCTGCGAATCCCTGAATTTACTCGATCCGTCGACGGCAAACAAGGCCACGGCGCACAGCCCCGCAACATGGTTTGGGCGTCCGGCCGATGATCCGCAGGCCCAAAGCGGTTACGGATGCCCGTTTTTTACGTGTTTATCCAGAAACGCCACGGTCATGCGGAGCGTGCGGGACAGATCGGGTTCGCCCCAGCCGTGGCCGGCCCCTTCGATGGCTTCCAACTGGGAGTCCACGCCCGCGGCCGTCAGGCGGTCGTGCAGAATTTCCGCCTGCCGAAACGGTACCAGCGGATCCTTCGTGCCGTGCAAGGTCAGCACCGGCGGATCGTCGCGATCGATATAGGTAACGGGCGAGGCCTCCTGATAGCGCCGGGGAGCGTCCTTGAGTGAGCCGCCCATAAATTGCACGAGCAGGCTGTCGGCCGACTGCGGCCAATCGCCGGTCGTTAGGTCGGTCGGCCCGAAGATGTTGACGATCGCCCGTACTGGCGGCAGCGGGGCTTCGTCGCCGGCGGTCTTGGAGTCCATCAGCCCGACCAGCAAGGCCAAGTGACCGCCGGCGGAACCGCCCATCACGGCCAGGCGTTGCTTATCGATCTGAAAATCGTCGGCATGTTCGGCCATCCAGGCCAAGGCGGCCCGCGCATCTTCCACTTGTGCGGGAAACGTATGCTTTGGCGCCAAGCGATAGTTGATCGAGGCCACTACATAGCCGTGCGAAGCCAGCAATTGCATCACCTGCGGCGTATTGTTCTTGCTGCCGCTCGCCCAGCCGCCGCCGTGGATGTAGAGGACGCCCGGATAGCGCGCATCGTCGTCTTGATCGAAGTTGGGCGGCAGATAGACGTCGAGCTTGAGCGATGCGCCGTCGATCGTGCGATAAACCAGATTGCGGCGAACCTTGGTGGTCTGCATCGACTCGATCAAGTCGATGAAGGCCAGCGCCTCGGGTTGCGTGAGCACACCGTCGCCGTTGGCGTCGGCGGCCGGAAATTGCGTCAGCCATTGAGCGAACTGCTTGTTGTTTTCACTGCTGGCGGCTTCGGCCTGTTGGCCCGCGGCGAATTCGATGAGTACTCGCAGCGCGGCGGTATCGATCTTACCAGGGGGGGCGGCCCAGGCCCGCCAGGCGAGCGCGGTCGCCAGCAGGCCCACGGCGCACAACGCCACGAACATCAAGCGTTTGGCAATTGGAATGATCCGCATGTGGTAGGCTCCCCGAAACAAAGCACGTGAAGGTAGAAAACTTGCAGTGACGACAGTGATACACCCCCTGGCAAGCTATGGTTACGGCGACCTAGATGCCGGTTCCACGCAGGGAGTCGTCTCAGCAGGCGGCCCCTCCTTGCCTTGCAGTTTCCCGCACCGACGGCTATCCTCAACTGTTACGCGTCCGTAGCTCAATGGATAGAGCACTGGTCTTCGGAACCAGGGGTTGTAGGTTCGAGTCCTACCGGGCGCGCTTTCATAACATTTGCCGAACGCATAGTTTAGCGTACCTGCCTGCGTCGGGCGGAGAAAGTAAACAAAACCCGCGAGAAGGCGCATTTGTGCTCAGCAAGGTGCGGCAACTGCTAGCAGCCGGCCTGCAGCCGCCAGGCATTGCCGTGATTGCCCCCTATGCGGCCCAGGGATAGATTGTGTGGAAGGCGAACCAAAGTTCCAGCGGCTATCGCTCCGCCAGCACGTCCTGTTCGTACCGCTTCACTTCGTCCAGCCAGGCGGCGGCGACCGGCACGTCCGCTTGAAGACAGTAATAATCCCACACGGCGCCGAACGGCATCGTCTTCAGTTCCTCCAGCATGGCCAACCGGCGGGTGTAATCGCCCGAGCGTTCCCACTGCTGCAATTGCTGCGTCGGTTCCAGCAGCGCGATGAGCAGCGCCTTCTGTGTATTCCGTGCGCCGATGACCCAGGCCGCCACCCGGTTGATGCTGGCGTCGAAGAAGTCCAAGCCGAGATGCACCCGCGGTAAGTAATCGCCCCGCACCAATTCGTAGGCGATCGCCTGCAATTCGTCGCTGAGTGTGACGACGTGGTCGCTGTCCCAGCGGACGCCCCGGCTGACGTGCAGCAGCAAGGCCGGCACGTGCATCAACACCGCAGAAATCTTGTCCGAAACAACCTCCGTCGGGTGGAAGTGGCCGGTATCGAGACAAAGCAGTTTGCGGCGGGAAATTGCATACCCCAGGTAAAACTCGTGCGAGCCGACGACGTAGCTTTCCGAACCCAGCCCGAACAACTTGCACTCCACCGCATCCAGGTTGCAGGCCGGATCGAGCGGTTCGGCAAAAATCGCATCTAGCGATGCGGCCAACCGTTCGCGCGGGCCGCGGCGGTCGGCGGGCGTGTCTTTATAGCCGTCCGGCACCCAGAAGTTGGTCACGCAGGGACTCCCTTGCCGCGCCCCCAGCGCCGCGCCGATCCGGCGGCACGCTTTGCCATGATCGATCCAAAACTGCCGGATGCCGTCGTCATGATGCGCCAGCGTGAAGCCATCGCGGGCCTTGGCATGAGCGAAGTACGTTGGATTGAAGTCGAGGCCCAAGTGTTGTTCGGCCGCCCAATCCATCCAGCTCTGAAAGTGTGTGGTCGTGATATCGTCCCGATCGACTGGGCCGGCGAACTCGCCATAGCAGGCGTGTAGATTGAGCCGGTGACGCCCAGGGATTTGCGAGTACGCGCGCTGTAGATCGTAGCGAAGTTCCTCCGGCGTGCGGGCCTTGCCGGGATAGTTGCCTGTGACGGCCAACCCACCGCCCAGCGGAGCACCACCGTGTTCGAAGCCGGCCACGTCGTCCCCCTGCCAGCATTGCAGCGAGATCGAGATGGCGGACAGCCGCTGCAATGCGGCCGCCGTATCGACACCCAACGCCGCGTAGCGTTCGGTAGCCAGTTGATAGGCTTTTCGGACCGATTCATCTGTAATCATCGTCAGCCTCCCGAACCGATCGAGACACAGGGCTTTAAGGGTGGCAATGTGATCAGGATTTTGAACAGGAGGGAACAGAGAG
>JBBDLY010000447.1:0-13429 GCA_040878585.1 Pirellulales bacterium | reverse complement strand
CCTGCTGCTAGCCCTTTTATCCTGTCCGCCCGCATGCGGCGAACCAGGCGATACGTGGACGCAATGGCGCGGCCCGCAGCGCGACGGCCAGTTCGAGGGCCAACCGTGGCCCGACTCGATCGCGGAGCAACGTTTGAAGCAGCAGTGGCGGATTGAACTGGGGCCGAGCTATTCCGGACCAATTGTCTCCGACAGCCTGGTCTTCACCACGGCCAGCGAGCAAAGCACCTGGGAGCAGGTTACGGCCTACGATCGGACGACCGGCGAGAAAAAATGGGAAACTCGCTGGAAGGGGGCGATTTCGGTGCCGTTCTTTGCCCGGAGCAACGGCAGTTGGATCCGCGCCACGCCCGCCTACGACGGCGAAAGGCTCTATGTGGCCGGCATGCGCGACCTGCTGGTCTGTCTCGACGCCGCCACCGGAAAGGAACTTTGGAAGGTCGATTTCGTCGAGAAATTCGCCACGCCGCTGCCGTCGTTCGGTTTTGTCTGTTCGCCGCTGCTCGATGGCGAATTCGTCTACGTGCAGGCCGGCGGCGGATTCTGCAAGCTGAACAAGCGAACGGGCGAAGTCGTCTGGCGAACGCTCGAGGATGGCGGCGGCATGTACGGCAGCGCCTTTTCCTCGCCCGCCATTGCCACCCTTAACGACACGCGGCAAGCACTCGTGCAAACCCGTCAGGTGCTGGCGGGCGTGGACCTCGAAACGGGGGAAGTGCTCTGGTCGGAGAAGATTCCCGCCACCCGCGGCATGAACATCCTTACGCCCACCGTGCATGAGGAAAAACTGTTCACCAGCAGTCACGGCGGCAAGACGTGGCTGTTCGAGTTGGCCCAGGACGACGCCAAGACGGTCGTCGAGCCGATGTGGGAAAGCAAACTGCAAGGCTACATGTCGTCGCCGGTGGTCATTGCAGGGCACGCCTACCTGCACATGAAGAACCAGCGGTTCGCCTGCATCGACCTACAGACGGGCAAGGAAAAATGGATCACCACGCCCTACGGCAAATACTGGAGCATGGTCGCCCAAGGGGACAAGATTCTGGCCCTGGACGAGCGGGGCGAACTGCTGCTGATCCGCGCGACTCCGGAAAAGTTCGACCTGCTGGAATCGCGTAAAATCAGCCAATCACCAACCTGGGCGCATCTGGCCCTGTGCAACGGGCAGTTGTTGATACGCGAGCAGAACGCGCTGGTCGCCTACGAATGGAAGTAAGCCATGTAGCGGAATTCGCGAAGAATTCCGCGGCGGTGGAGAAACGCAGGCCGGAAGTCGAGGCGACTTGCGCTACGCTTCGATCTTGCTGATCTTCACACGGGTGTACATCTGGCGGTGGCCCGTCTTGCGTCGCAATGTTTTGCGGCGACGGAACTTGCGAACAACCAGCTTGGGGCCTTGCTTCACGCCGATCACCTCCGCGATGACCGCGGCGCCGGAAAGCGTCGGTGCGCCCAACTGCAGGCCCCCCTCGCCGCCGCCGATCGCTAGCACGCTGTCGAACTTTAGTTCGGCGCCGGCGTCCAGATCGCTCCGCAAATCGACGTTCAGCTCCTGGCCTTCGACTACTTTGTATTGACGGCCGCTGTCGGCAATGATGGCGTACATGGTTTAAGTCCGTAAGGAGTCAGCTAGGTATCTTGGAGGGGTAGAATCTCTTAATTTACCCCACTCGGCGGCGGCTGTCTAGGCGGCGAAATAGCCCCATGCCGGTGCCTTAGGGGGCCAAGACATGCATGGACTGCTGCAATCTGGCTCGCCAATGGTCTGGATCTCGCTGAATTTCATCCATAAAGCGACACGCGATGTCACTAGGCGTTTTTCCTTGCTCCCACGACCGAACCGTCTTGGGGGATACGCCAAGGAATTGCGCAAACAAGGCTTGGCTCACCCGCAGCAACTCACGCGTTGCCTTTACCTGTTCCGCCGTGTAAACGGAAGGCTCTAAGTCGAGGACGACCTTGTGGCAGGTATATTTTTCCGTAATCGGCATATCGCCCTTGAGGTCGTCACGCAGTTCCTCCATGCCCTCAATCAGATCACGCTCAATATGATTTAGTTTGGTCCTGTCCATTTTTCCCCTCCTACGCCAACGCCACGATTAAGCTAGAGTCTCTTCCTTCGTTTCAATTCGCGTTCGATCTCGATTATGAGTCTATTTAGGTGTTTCTTCACTGCTCTGGAAATACTGTCGATTTCACCCTTGCCGTAGATTAATGCCAAGAGGACAACGCCAAATTCCTCGAAAAGTACGTACAACACCCGCGCCGCCCCGCTTTTGCCACAGTTCCACCGACTTGGGGCGAACCGCATTTTGCGTAGTCCGGAAGTACCTTCGATGACCGGCGCTCCTTTGGGATTGGCCATAATCGATAGCTGAAGCGCAAACAGATCGCCTTCATCATCTAACTCAAGATCCTTCCAGCGCTTGGTGAACTGCTTCAGCTCAATAAAATGCAAGATGTCTTCAGGCTTAAATTGATGGTCGGGATAATTGAGGGTAGCCCGCTTCTTCCGAAACCGCTTCTCCGCAGGTATGGCTTTCGCTTTTTTGTCCTCCTTGCCCATGTCAAGGTCCACTCCATTTGATATCGTCAAACCTACATTTGGGCACGAGGCATTATACTACTGAGTGGTATAAACGTCAAATCCGCAGGCATGATAATGAACAGCACCGTAATCGCATAACCTTATTATAATAAACACCTTAAGATCGACAGAGTCAGCCCACTCCACCACTGGTAAATTCGGGCATAAGCAGCCAAGCCGCACGCAGCCCCAGCACCGCTCGGGACCCCGCTACGCCGAATAATCCCCAGGCGATTCGCCCAGGTCAACGATGCTGCATGCCTGCAGCGGGTTCAGCCCGGCGGCTTCGGCCGCTTGCACAAACTCGGTGCTCTCCGTGCCGGGGTTCAGGAAGAACTCGCGGGGCTGCTTGGCGGCCACTTGGGCCATCAGAGTAATGCCCACCGAAGGCGGCACGTAAAAGCTCACTCGATCGAGCGAGTCGACCGGCAGGTCGTCCAAGGAAGCATAGGCCGGCAACCCCTCGATCTGGCCCCCCTTGGGATTGATGGGAAACACCTCATACCCCTGCTTGAGATGCGCGCGAACCGCCTTGTTGCCAAACTTCGAACGGTCGCTGCTAGCGCCGACAATGGCCACCGTGGGGCGTTTGGTCATGTTGGATGTTGGATGTTGGATGTGGCAGTGGATATAGCGCAAAAACCTCAGCCGACTCAACCGCTTTGCCAGATGAAACCTGAAACCTGAAACCTGAACCCTGAACCCTGAACCCTGACCCCTCCCCCGCCTACGGCCCTCTCCGGCCGGGGATGGCGTCCGGCTCGCGGTTCTGCCGGGCGTGCCAGAACTTCCAGGCGTCGACGTCGTAATGGAAATCTTGCCCGCTGAGCTCGACCAACGCCTTGAGCACCGATTCGTTCCGCAAATGCTCGGTCACCGTTTTCGGCCCTTCGCCCATGCTCAGTCCGGTGGGGCCGAAACTGCCGTCGCTGCCGCGGCCGAAGCTCGACCCGATCGATCCCGGTCCGCCCCCTCCGCCGCCGCCGATCTGCCGACGATGCTTGGTCACCAGTGCTTCGATCAGCGGACCGATCGCCTGCCGATCGCCTAACCGCCCCAGCCCGAGTGCGGCGCGGTTGATCAGGTGATTCTCATACTTCTTGTTCAAGCCCTTGATGTACAGCGCCGTGGCGGACGGCGGCTTGTATCTTTCCATCAGGTCGAGACAGTCGTAGCGAAAGTCCTCGTTCTCGTCCTGTACCGATGCCTCGACCACCGCACCCACCGAAAACGGCGTGTTGAGCCGAATCAGCACCTCGGCCAGCAGTTTCTTATCGCGGTAGACGCGGGTCCGCTTGAGCTGATCCGCCAGCGCCGGCGCGGCGGTCACGTCGTTGATCGCGGCCAGACTGTCGCGGGCCTCGGGATCGCGGCGGGTATTGAGCTGGCCCACCCAGCGATCGACTTGCTGCTTCCAGCGGTTCTCCGCCTCGGTCGCCTTTTGCTGTTCCTCGATCAGTTGCACTTCCTGCGGCGTCCGCCAGCGCTTGTTGTAGTAGACAAAGCCTTGCGACTCCATCTTCTCCTCGAAGGTCATCCATCTGCCGTCCACCTTCTGATACCGCAGCAGCCGCCGGGCATCGGCATTCTCGAAATCGAGTTCAAGCACCTTTCGCAAATGATGCTCGCGTTCGCCGTGCAAATAGTTGTCGCCGCACCAATCGGCCAGCTTCAAATGGGCCTCGACCGTTTCCGGAGCCTTGAGCCGAAGCCTCTCGTATTCGATCTGGTTGTCGCGCTGCGGCTCGACCTCCACCACTTGCTTGGCGTCGAGCATCACGTCGACCCCCAAATAGGTTCGCACCTGATACGATTTGCGGGGCTTTTCGTCTTTGTTGAGCAACTCGCCGCGCAGCTCGCCGCCGGTCGCCAGCCGAAAAATATCGGCCGTGACAGGCGCCGGCAGGGACCACAGCCCCCCGGCAAGCAACAGCAGCAATGAACGGAGCCAGCGCATGACGGTTCTCTCGACCAACAGTTCACTTCAGAAACAGGGCGAACTGTTGTATTATAGGTGAAACCGCCGCCACATCGCAAATAAACAGTCGTGACTGGGGCCTCTTCGTGTTTGGGGCCTCTGGCCACAGTGTGTCCAACGCGGCGAGACGCCGCGAGCACTTGAATTATGGCGGCGAGACGCCAGATGTTACCATTGGCGGCGAGACGCCGCCATCACGTTTGCGGGGCTGGCGAGACGCTGGCTCCGTTTATAACGACTGCACGGATTATCTGCATGAGTACTGCCGCCGAGGAACATCGCGACAAGGCCCCCGTGTCGGTCTGCTGCGCGGTCGTGACGATCAGCGACACCCGCACCGTCGCCACCGACCGTGGCGGCGCGTTGCTGATCGATCTGCTGCAAGCGGCGGGGCACGAGGTAACAAGCCGGGCGATCGTACCGGACGACGCGGTGGCGATCGCCGAGCAACTGGCGGCCATGCTGGCCAACGACGAGATCCAAGCAGTACTGCTAACGGGCGGCACCGGCATTTCGGCGCGGGACCAGACGTATGAGACGATCTCGCAACTGCTCACCAAGCCGCTGCCCGGCTACGGCGAACTGTTCCGCCTGCTCAGCTACCAGGAGATCGGCGCCGCGGCGATGCTCAGCCGAGCGATCGGCGGCCTGGCGGGTCGCACCGTGGTGCTGACCATGCCCGGCTCGACGGCCGCAGTGCGGCTGGCCATGGAAAAGCTGATCCTGCCGGAACTAGGGCATTTGGTATTCGAGGCGCGGAAGTAGCTGATGTGTAGGAGATTCACTCCTCATATTCTTCATCGAGTTTATCAAACCAATGCGTGTTCATTAGCGACAAGAAGGTGTCGGTGATTGGGTAACCACTACCGGACCCGATTACCGAGTCGATATTGCATTGCGGACAGAGGGCGGTTTGTCCTTCGCCATCCCGATGGTTGTCGATCCAACTTTTGATTACATCTGGTCGAAAAATCGCGCCGCAGTAGAAACATCCGCACCGCTCGCTTGACAGAATTTCTTGTCGATGACGAGCCGAGTGACGATGAGCACGAATGTGATCAAGTGAGGTCATCTGCAAGGTGCTGCTTGTCGTAGCCCCGGCGACGCACGATCGGAGTGTTGATAAACTCTTCCTGCTCGGCGTCCGTGATGCCATCGGGTACTCCCTCGGCAGCCGGGGCAATCATTGTTGAATTGATTATGCGTCGCTTATTTTCGTCCGGCGCGATGATGGACGCGGTGTGCAATGTGCCTTGCCACGCCGGCTTATTCTCAAAAAATGGAGCACTGGAATTGTTGATACATATGATCTGATAATTGGCGCGCGAGAAACACGGAATTCGCGTCGTATATGGCCACAGCATTTCAGATCCGGTCTTGAACATCGGATTGTATCGATCCATGAATTCCTTGGGCGAGATGCCTAAATCGAAAGCGCATTTAGCATAGTCCGCAATCTCCAGTTCGGCTTCGACCTCGCTCGGTTCGTACCCAAGCATCAGAAAGCACTCGTCAGGCCCTCCATCAAGATGAAACTTGGTGGTAGACTGCTGATCGAAGCGAGTCGCCGACAAATAGATGAGCCGCAGTCCGGTTATGGATTGGTGAATTGTCGACATGGCATTCTTCAGGTCGACCATCAATCGACGAAAGTTTACCGAACCAATAGCACTTCCGACATCGAGCAGACAGAATCCCGGTTCCTCGAACCCAAAGCGGCAAGTTCGCTGATAGGCTTTTCGAGCGAGAGTTTCAACCTCCATATACTCGGCGCTTAAGCAGACGGACGAATTTGGCCAGGCAACCTGTTGCGCCATGGTATGGTCTTCCTACACGGGCCGCTAAAGTGGTCATTGCTAATAGAGATCATAGCGTCACGGCCGAATCCGTCGAGCCGAAAATGGAACCAAATCCGTCTTGAGTAAGTCAAAAACCCAGAACTAACATTTCCAGGAGACCAACCATGAAACTGCTTGTCACCGCCCTTGTCGCCGCTGTCGTCATGCTTGCTTTGTCCGGGCAGGCACACGCCACCCCCCCGATCGTCCAGCTCGACGGCATTCAGCCCCAGGCAACCATTTTCGAGGCCGCCAGCCGGACCGAACCGCTGGTCGTCAAATCGAAGGAACAGGCGGCCGAGCAGTTCGACCGGCAGACGGTGGCCAAGTTGCGGGAAGTGGTCGACTTCGACGAGCAGTTCGTGCTGGTATTCGCCTGGCGCGGCTCGGGGCAGGACAAGCTGGATTACGAGGTCGCCGAGTCGTTTCCCGAACAGATCACATTCAACTACACGCCCGGCCGCACGCGGGATCTGCGCCCGCACGTTTACATCTTCGCCTTGCGGAACAACGTGACGTGGCGGATGGGCCGGTAACCTTCGCGTGGGGCAAACGGTCCGATTGCTCGCACTAGGCGCGAGCCGTTCCTCGCCAGGCGGCGTTGAGTTTGCGGAACTTCGGCAGCACGGATTCGTAGCCGAGCATCAGGCTGCGGCTGATCAGCCGCGGCGGGGCGGCGACGATGCGGCCCAGCGGGTAAGTCCGCGTGGCCCAGCTTTCGTTCCAGGGCATCAGCCGGCCCCAGAAGTCAAGTTCGCCGCAGATACGCGTTTCGTGCAGATGCTCCAGCAGACGCAGCGTCAACTGCTGCCCTGGGCCGTACTTGCGGAACGCATCGTCGTAGCCGAGCTTTACGCAGAAATGCGCTGCCTTGCTCTGCCACGCATAGCTGAAGGCGATACGCCGGCCGTCGAACTTTAGAAACACCAGCGCCAGTTGGTTCCACTCGGCCAACTGCTGAGCCTGACGGAGATAAAAGTCGAACATGCCGGGCGTCCGCAGCAGCGACGTGCCCTGCTCTCCTTTCCAACTGCGGTCCTCGATCTCGAAGCCTTCGCGGAGCAGCCTCTCGAGTTCCTCTGCCGGCGGCGACCGGATGACTTCAAACTGCACGTCGCCGTCGCGTTCCATCATCTTGCGATACCGCCGCCGGCTGCGGCGATGATCGCCCGGCACGCTGGCTTCGTAGGCGGCCCAGTCTTCGGCGACCTCGACGACCGGCACCTGGTACTGCTTGTGAACCTTGACCGGCATATCGGCCTGCCGCATCGCTTCGCAAAGCGTCTTCCAGCGGCTCGTTTCAAACGGCACGGTCTGAAACCAGAACAGCGACCAGGAATCGGCCAGCATCCCCTCGACGAGTCGCCGGCAGACGGCCGTCGCGTCGGCGGTCGCGTCGAGCAACAGGTCGTTGGCCAGATTCCAGTCGTCGACCGGGAGGACGCCCAGCCGCAGGAACCTCGACGTCCGCCGCGCGATGAGCGGCAACGCCGCGACCAGTTGGCCGGCCTCTTCGACAGCAACGGCGGCCAGTCGGTCGCCGGCGGCGAACTGATCGATCCAGTCGGCGATGAGCGCCGCGCGCATTGTCGGCGCGGTCACGTCGCTGCGTAGCCACAAGTCGTCCCAACGATCGGCGTCGGTACGAAGTTCCGCCGTGCTGCGGTAGGTCACGAGATTCATAACGAGCCTTGGAATGCAAGTGCTATGTTGCGGACGATTCGCCGGCCGGCGGCGCGGACACGCCGATCGACCACGAGAACTGCCGTCGCCCGATGTAGTCGAGCAAGGCGAACAGGAAGACGGCGACGCCGATCATCTCCAGAGTCTCTTCGACGGTGGCCGCCATCACGTAGAGCACGGCGCGCATGCCGTATTGCTCCGCCAGGTATCCGCCGACGAGCTCCATCCCCAAGGCGCCGCCGACGTAGCAGGTCGCCGCAAACAGGAACAGGTTGCGGGTACGGGCCGGCAGGCGCCACAGGAAGGGGGCGTACGCACAACCGACGATCAGCACCGCCGGCAACGCCAACACCACCCAGCCGAAGCGGAGGATGCCGTCCAACGCCAGCGCGCGGCGAACCGGCCCGGAAGGCATCTCGTGCAGCGAAGCAACCTCGTCGAGCGACATCGCCGCGAAAATCGCGGCCAGCAATGCCCACTTTTTCCATTGACCTCTATCAACATGCCGCTGGGCGGCGGCGATCGCAGCCAGCAATACGCCGCAAGCCAGCAGCGTCATCGACGAGTACCAAGTCGGCAGATTCAGTTCCGAGTCGACGACGAAACGCCCGGCCAACGACCTCAGCGGCGATTCCGAGTCGACGCCCACCATGGCGATCAACAGGTCGCCCAGGATGCTCATCGCAACCAGCAGCCCGATCATGCCGGCCAGCAGCTTGAATACGCGATCCGGTCGCAGCCGGAACGGGACCTCCATCGGCCGGGGTGCTTCCCTGACTGGCGTGGTTCGCGACCGGCCAAGGGCCAGCAGGGCCAAGGTTCTCATCGCTTCTCCGCACCGATAGTTGAGATGGAAATGTCGAGACTGCGGAGAAAGCCTAGCTTACCAATGGCGACGAGGAATCGCCGTCCGAGAAATGGCCTTCGACTACGGCCCAGACGTCACGACGCAAGATGTGTGAAGGTAAAGAGTTATCGCCGACGCCGACCGCCATGGGCGGCCCGTGAACGCCGGGTTGTAGTGCCGAAATACTGCCCTTTGCCCGGCGGCTGCGCTTGCGTATCGTATGCCCCCGCTTCCACGCCTGTGCCAGGCGGTGCCCGGCGGGGTTGCGTCTTTACCTCGACAAACGTCATGCCCAGGGAGGGGCTTATGCCGCGTCTATCGCTCACGATCGTGGCCGTGCTATTGGCCGTCGGCGGTTACGTCTTCAATCAGCATTTCGAGTTGGACGGCGTCAGCGGCATTCAAGTCAAGCCGCGGGCAGCGGTCCAGACTACCGACGTCGCCGGCGGCGTGCCCGCCCGGGCGACCGACTCGATCCGTATCTGCACATTCAATATCCAAGTCCTCGGGCAGAACAAGCTCGACAAGCCCGAGGCGATGAACGTGCTGGTCGAAGTGGTGCGGCAGTTCGACGTGATCGCCATCCAAGAGATCCGTAGCGAAGCGCAGGATGTGATGCCGCGGTTCGTGCAAATGATCAACGCCACGGGCCGCCGCTACGACTATGTGATCGGCCCGCGGCTGGGGCGCACCGTGAGCAAGGAACAGTATGCCTTCGTGTTCGACACGGAGACGATCCAAACCGACCGCTCGGCGCTTTACACGCTGGCCGATCCCGACGACCTGCTGCATCGCGAGCCGCTGGTCGGCTGGTTTCGCACGCGCGGCCCGCCGGCCGACCAGGCGTTCACGTTTTCACTGGTCAACATCCATACCGATCCGGACGAGGTCGATCTGGAACTGAACGTGCTCGACGACGCCTATCGCGCCATCATGAACGACGATCGTCGCGAGGACGACGTGATCCTGCTCGGCGACTTGAACGCCGCGCCGGAAAAGTTTGGCCAGCTTGGCGAAGTGTCTGGCATCATGGCGGTGATCGCCGAGGAGCCAACAAACACCCGCGGCACCAAACTGTACGACAACATCCTGTTCCGTCCCGAAGCCACCCGCGAGTTCACCGGACGGGCCGGCGTGATGGACCTGATGCGCGAGTTCAATCTAACCATGGAGCAGGCGCTTGAGGTGTCCGACCACTTCCCGGTGTGGGCGGAGTTCAGCGTGTACGAAGGAGGCCGCATGGGCGACATCGCCGAACGGCCAAGCGCGGTACCGAGGTGAAGAAAAATTCCAAGCTCGAAATCCTAAATCCTAAACAAATAACAAGGGCCAAAGCTCGACTGACCGAATCCGTTCGGCGGCTTTTTTCGGTCATTCGATATTCGAATTTGTTTAGGATTTAGAAATTAGGATTTGGAATTTCAGACATCAGTCCAGCCTCCTGATCGCTTCATTCGCCCAGGGGCTGTTGGGCGACAGTTCCAGAAACGCCTGCCAATGCAGTTCCGCTTCGTCGCGGCGATCGAGATCGTCCAGCGCGCGAGCCAGATGATAATGGGCGTCGGCGTAATCGGCATGCACCGACAGCGCCCCCTCGAACGCCGCCACCGCCAGCAGCGGCTTGCCGTTCTCGGCCAGCACGCAGCCCAGGTTCGCCCTGGCTTCGACGAAGTTTTCGTCCATTTCAATCGTGGCGTAGTACCGCTCCCGCGCGCCGTCAACGTCTCCCATGCGATACAGCAGTTCGGCCAGGCGGAAATTGATCTCCGCCATCGGGCCGGCGGCGGCCAGCGCCGCGCGGTACATCTCGGCGGCCAGTTCCAGTTGGCCGTCGTCCTCCAGTTCCTCAGCCAGACTGATCATCGAATCGATGCTGGAAATCGTCTCTTCGACCGGCGCGTGCCGCAGCATCGACAACACCGACTCGCCCGCGTCACGGGGCGACGGAGATTCTGCCGAGCGCCGCTCGGTCGCCTCGAAGTCGAACCGCAACTGCCCGCCCGGCTCGATCAAGCCGTCTCCTTGGCGCAGCAAAAGCTGCTTCCCCTCGACGATGATCGAAAGCTGCGCCAGCGGACGTTCCACGCCGGGGATCAGCTTGGCCAGCGCCGCCAGCTTTTTCTCCAGCGCCGCCGGCGAGATCCCCGTGGCCAGCAGCGCCGCCAGCCGCCGGGCGGTGGCGACTTCCTGAAAATCGAAGTACGCCAGTCGCCGCACTTCAGTCGCCGGTAGAATCAACCCCCGGCGATGCCAGCGGCGGACGACCGAAACGGGCACCTTGAGCAATTCCGCCAGCATGGCGGGAGTATACAGCCGCTTGACGTCGGCGCTGGTCTCGGCGTCGACCAGCCCCAGCCGCTGCCAAAGCTGCGTTTCACTCAACACCTTGAGCCGGCCGGAGTAAACGGCTTGTTGGGTGGCGTCGTCGAACAGCTTTTCCACCTCCGACAGCTCGCCAACCTCGGCGACGTCCCCCAGTGGAAGTTCTTGCTCGCCAACGACCAGCACATCCGCCTCGTCGCTGTCCGCATCGACGACCAGCCCCCCGGCGTCGCGGATCAGCTTGGCGGCGTCCCGCTTGCTCATGCCGGCCAACTTGCCTAACAACGCAAACGCCAATCCCCGCACAGGCGCAGCCCCAGGCTCCGCCGCCGCAAGGCGCTCATTTGGAGACAGTTCGGATTGAAAAGTAGTCGACATTTGCTTGAGGCTTGAGGCTGGAGGTTTGAGGCGTCGGGTTTCAGGTTTCAGGTTTCAGGTTTCAGGTTTCAGGTTTCAGGGTTCAGGGTTCAGGGTTCAGGGTTCAGGGTTCAGGGTTCAGAGGCCATGTTATTACTCTTAGTTGGCCCATGCCCCCTGCCGCCTTGCGCGGCAGGAGCCAAAGTTTGTTAGCTAACGGGCACGCTGCAACAAGCCGCCCCCTGTCCGGCTTGACCGGCAGGAGCGCAAGTTTGGCGGTTTCCGAAAACTGATTCACCTGCCGCACAAGGCGGCAGGGGTCTGTAAGCAAAGTCATCGCCCGCTAGCTCTCCAAACTGTTTCACCTGCCAGGCAAGCTGGCAGGGGTCTGAGATGTGCGTAAGGACAAGGACAAGGTCAGGGTCAGGGGTCAGTAAGATTCGCCGTACAACTTTTGCTCAAGCCTCACGCCTCACGCCTAAAAATAGCATCTTTCGTCGCCAACTGGCTAGTCGATGCGGATCAGGCATGGTGGATAAACTGTCGGCGGCGTGTCAGTCGGCGTCAATGGTTCCTTCAGCATGCTTAAACGGGTCGCCGCAAAAACTCGCGGAGGGCGGCGCTCACTTCGTCTGGCTTCTCCATGGGACACATGTGCCCTGCCCCCGCGATCTCGATGAATTCCGCCTGCGGCAGTACGTCGGCGATGCCGCGCATTTCGCTCGGCGGGCTGATCGCATCGTCGCTGCCCACCAGAACCAGCGCGGGCAGGTCCAACTGCGGCAGAATGTCAGACATATCGGGCCGGGCGGCCATGCCCCGCTGTGCGGCGGCGACGCTCGTCGGCGGCGCGTTAAGAATCATCTGTCGAATCCGCGCCACCGTTTCGGGAAACTGCGTCGCGGTACCGTCGGAGATGAGTTTGATCATCAACGCCTCGGCCAGAAACTCCGAACCATGCAGCAGGACTTTCTCGGCAACCTTGTGGCGGTTGTCGGCCGCCTCGGCACTGTCGGCCGCGGCCTTGGTGTCGCACAGGATTAGCCGTTTCAGCCGATCGCGATAGACTTGCGCAAATTGCCAGCCGATGTAACCTCCCATCGAGAGGCCACAAAAGTTGATCGGTTCGTTAATCTTCAGCGCGTCGAGCAGTCCGGCCAGATCGTCGGCGTATTGCCGCATGGTGACGGTCGACCGAGGGTCTTGCTGGTCCGACGCGCTCAACGGCGTTTGGCCGAAGCCCCGCAAGTCGGGCGCGATCACGCGGAACTCGTCGGACAGGGCGGCCACTTGCTCGCTCCACATGGTGTGATCGAGCGGAAAGCCATGGACCAGCAGCAGCACTTCGCCGCCGCCCGCTTCCTGGTAGGCGATCGAGATGTCCGAGATACTGACAGTCTTCATGGAATGTCCTCGTAGGATGGCACTGGGTGCGCAAAAGTCAATTTTGGGGGCGATGTTGCTCTACTCGACAAGGTTCCTGCGAGACTACGGAAACGGAGTAATGACGAATGTCGAAATCCGAATGACGAAGGAAGCCAGAATGCCGAATGACGAAATGCCATTCGTTTTCTTCATGCTCTTTGGAACCCGCGTGGTGAAATTAATTCCGACTGCTAAAGGGGTTGCCATCGTTCGTCATTCGCTATGCCTTCGGCATTCGGATTTCGATATTCGTCATTCCCTCATCCGTTTGCCGGAAAACAAAGGCCATGCGGTCCGACTGCATGAAACCTTTCCTTTTTGCGCGGCACAGCCCCATCCTGGGGTGCGCAAAAGGCGGTATTTTGGGCGATGTTGCCTTACCCAACTTTTGT
>JBBDLY010000446.1:0-2238 GCA_040878585.1 Pirellulales bacterium | reverse complement strand
ATGTCAGTAAGGTATTCCATTCCGGTCTTGCGAATCCACAGTTTTTCGACGGCTCGCACACCGGGTGTTGCAGCAGCAGCTTCACGCACTCGACCGACAAGCTCCTGATCTGCCTGGGGGTCAAGTAACTCGCTCGTGCTGCTGCGGAAGAGCTTTCCACCAGACCACAGGATTGCTGCGACGACGACGATCGCCGCAGCCTCATCCGCCCAGATGTAATCTCTCCCTCCCCAGCGGACGATGCCGAGTCCAATCAAAACAGCAAGTGAGCACAATGCATCGCTACGGTGATCCCAGGCATTTGCAATGATGCTCGCCGACCCCGTACGTTTTCCAACGGCGACCTTGTACCGATACAGAACTTCCTTAATGACGACATTTGCCCCGGCAATCCAGAGAGTCCAGACCGGTGGGATTTCATGCTGAAGCGTGTAGCGAGTGATTGCCTCCCAGCCAACGATTAGGGCCGAAATAATGATCAACAACGCCACGTTGGATGCGGCAACCGCCTCGGCCCGAGTGTGTCCATAGGGATGCTCTTCATCAGCGGGCCATTGGGCATACCAGAGGCCCACGAGCACAACGACCGACGATAATGAATCTCCCAGCGAATTTACGGCGTCCGAGATCAGGGCGAAGGAGTGGCCGATAATTCCACCGACCAGCTTCACAACCCCCAGGAGCAAGTTCACCACCAAGCCAAGCAACGCCGCTCGGATGGCACTGCGATAGAGCGGCTTTGGTGAGGTACCGTATGTGTTCACGCCGATACTATTTCGGATTGGAAAGTAAGTATTGAAAGTAATGAACCGCTTGCGTGCAGGCACGCAAGCGGTTCTAGCTCGCATTCATTTTACGAATTCGTCAACTATGGGGACAGCTGGTGTTTTCCGTCAGCGAACGCATTATGGCAGGCATTGCACTTCATCAGCATGGTCTTGTACTCCTCGCTTGCGGCTGTGTAGTCCTTCTTCTTCGCCGCTTGATATAGTTTGCCCCCAAGTTCTCGAACGGCGGTGCTATGTTCTGCCCAAGCCGCCGCTTCTTCGTCGGGACTCCGAAATAGCAAAAGATTTCCGCCTTCAGCCAAGATGAGTGCGTCCGACTTGATGCCTTTCCAGGCAGCATTGTCGGTGGGCTCGGCCGACATTGACTGCTTCAGCCGGTTGTACGTTGGCTGAAACACGTACTCCATAAACTCGTGCATGTCATCCTCAACCGCTTCTGGCTCGATCGAGGACGACTTCGGCTCAGCGGCTTGCACTACGCTGGAAAATTCGCTCCCCAACCAAAAGAAGACGACCAAAGACAATGCAACAACGGCGCACACGATAGCGTAGACCTTCATAAATGGCTCCTGTTCATGATAGATTTTCTTCGACTAAACTCTTACGGGTCGGCAATGGAGTTCGTCGAGAATTAGATCAGGAGCGATTCATACAGCTTGAAGAGAGTGGCCTTCGGCATGGCAGCGTTGGCTTCTTCCAGGGCTGCGGTCGAAGTTAGCGACGAGGATGGGTTTGGCAGGCAGGCCACGACATCGTAACTGTTAGGACTCGCAATCAGGTCGAGCCAGTCATTGGCCGTTCGTGAAGCAGCGAGGGCTTCAAGCTCTACATTGTCTTCGGATACCACGAGCTGAATCGCATGGCAGTGCCAGCCGACCGGAGCGCTGCTTAGAGGACAGCCTTGGTGGTGCTGCTGAAGATGCAACAGCAACTGTTCCTTCGCCATTCCGTCGTGATTATGAATCCAAGGGATCGGCGCATGGATGAGCACTGCGAGTAGAAAGCCGATCAGAGGGATGCGTAGATGGGAGAGCATACGGAAGCGGATCGAATCGGTTACTGAAGGACTTCCACTACGATATTCTCGGCGAAGTCTAAAGTCAAATGAACCGCGTGCTACGCCGAGGTGAATGAAACAGCAATTCGCATGTGGGGACAGGAACCCGGGGAGGGCAATGAGTTGCGGGACTTGCCCGGAGATGAAATTATCAACCAATACTAGCGGCGGAACAAGCAGTCCTCAAGAATTTCAGCACCTCCGCCACATGCCCCACCGCTTCAGGAAGTCACTCCCCATTTCGCCTAGATATAGGCTGTGGACGTCCTGCGCCCCGAATCGCACTTGCAGCCGGGACTGGCATGGTATGATTGAGCGTTGTTTGCAGCAGGAACACATCCATACCACTGGAGATTCACACCATGGCGAAGAAGAAAACAACACGTAAGAAAA
>JBBDLY010000445.1:0-2245 GCA_040878585.1 Pirellulales bacterium | reverse complement strand
AAGTACGCGCTGTGCTGCGAGCAATGGTTGAGCACCAGATCGAACATCAAGTCGAGTTTTTCGCCCAATCGTGCCACATCGGCCCAGTCCCCCAGCGCCGGATCGATCCGCCGATAGTCGATCACCGAAAAGCCGTCGTCGGAGGAATACGGAAAGAACGGCAGCAAATGCACGACCGGCAGCAACTCGTGCAGGCCGTCGCGGGTGAGAAACGTCCGCAAGGTGGCCAGCGGTGGTTCTCCGGGCGCCTGGACGTTGTCGCCGTAGCAGATGAGCACCGCGTCGCGCTCGCTCCAGATCGGCTGCCCGCTCCGCGGACCGAGATCGCCGGGTATGCGATCGGCGTAACGCTCAGCGAGTGCCACGACCTGTTCGACCGTCTCGCCACCGTGCGGGCCGTAGAGCGACTCCAATCGCGGGGCCGCTCGGCGGCGGAGTTGCTCCTGCCAAGTCATTGCATCAATCCCACACCCGCCAAGGAAGAAATGGTTGGCCGTATTGTACGTCACCAGGCGAGATGACGGAACCAGCCGGAGCCTGGTGCAATCCAAGCACTAGCGATCCGGGGGGCTAAGTCGTTTGCTTGCCGCGGCCGCCAATTTGACGGCCAATGCTTGCTGGTCTTCTTTAGCGGGAGGGAACCGGGTGATTACCGCATGGTTGGGATTGGCCGGCAATAGCGGATCGAGAACAACACCCAATGGCGCGATTCGCGTCGACGACGCCTTGATGTCCGCGCGGCCGTAGAGCGTCCGTCGCCTTGCTTCGGCAACCTTGTAGCCCACGCCCCAGATTTCTGTCTCGGTGCAATCGCGATGTCGATTCACCGACAATTCGACACGGCTGTACGGCATAAACAACTTGGGCTTGACCGTATCGTCCTGACGGAATTCATTACTGTTTACGATGAAGCGGGCCAGCAACTCGTCATCGCCAACAGGTGGAATGTTGTCGACGTCGATCATGCGTTGCAGACTCGTCCAATCCAGTAAAGAAGTGTTCTTGGCGCTTCACCGTAAAAGGGACATGAACCTCGCGGATCTTCCGCACCGATCAACGCGGCCCAGTGCAGAATCCCATTGGGATTGATGCTCACGGTGAGAATGCGGCGCGGATGAACGTACCATTCCAGGTTGATGTGCCCGTCTGGTTCGCCTGATATCGCGGCAGTGCGATACGCGGTTGGGAGCGATTTCAAGAAATGCCATGCGAGTTCCAGTGTTGCTCGCTCGACGGCATCCGAACCCTCACCATCCCAGCCCGGCTGCGAACACTGTTGGAACACGTCAATCAATTGATCGCACAATGGCTGGCGGGAAAACGTGACCGTCTCGTCTCCACGCTTCGCTTCATCGCTCCAAACCCGTTCCAGTGTTTCGGCGGCGTCGCTGAAACCTGTTGGCAATGAGGTGGACATTATTCGCGGTCTCCGAATTTGGTTTCGGCGTCCTTCATTAACGCAAAGAAGAGCTTGTTCTTGATAAACCGAAGTTCCGTTAGCGTTTGCGGTATTGCGGCAAAATCCGTAATGCTTTCGGCCGTCCTGACATCAATATCGACAATTAACGAAAGCGGTGTTGAGGCTTGCTGTCTGGGTTGAACCGCCCTAACTAAGTCAATCCTATACGGCAGTCCGCCCGGTTTCAGTGTATCTTTATGAAAAAAGCCATCTGTCGCTACGCCAATTACCGCGAGGGGCTCGTCCGCGACGTCAAGATACTGTCCCACTTCTGAGATCGCCGCAATCGGAATTTGCGAAATAAATCGGGTACTGAGCCGCACGATCTCACTCGGTTGAGCGATTTCGACGAACAGCTCCCAGAACCGGACGGCTTCCGGGGAGAACTCGTCCCAGTTCCTGTACGGAGCGAGCCGACTGACAACGATCCCGTTGCGCGTGAACTGACAAACAAATGCCGGTTTGTCGTTTTCCGTTCGTATGAGGCGGAATCCATCCCAATTCGCGGACTGTGTGAATTCTGTTCCCTTGGTCGATGCGCTGAATGCGGCTTCGATGTTATGCTGCGGCGCAATCTTGTATCGCGGAAAGGAAGCCGCCAGTTTGTCGCGTAAAGATGGCTCCTCCAATTCGACCGATGCCGCAGCCTGCCAATGAAGAACCGCCTCGACGATCGGTGCGCGCGGCAGCGTCGGGAAAACCTTCGACGGGTCAAATTGAAACAGGCCGCTTGTCAAGTCCTCGTCTCCCTCTCATGTCTATACCGTCAGTGTAATCCCGGTTCGC
>JBBDLY010000444.1:0-2263 GCA_040878585.1 Pirellulales bacterium | reverse complement strand
GACCGGGGATATCGATGAAGTTTATGAGGGGATTCCTGCCAGCGAAAAAGAAGAATCGGCGTTCAGTTAGAGTGACATATGTACACTTATTTGTCAAGCCCAGTTTTTGGGCCAACGAGCCTGCCCAGCACCGCCGCCTGGCAGCTAAGCCGCTGCCAGTGCCATCCGAGAAATGCAAGGGCGGGGCCACGACTATCACTGTCACGAAGACATCGCCATCGCACCAAGCAACCGCCATTGCCACCCGGCCGAGCGAATTTGTACATGGTACACTTCAAAGCAATCCAAAGTGCCATATTTGCTCGTCATCAACGGCACGCCTAAAGATGTCGATCAGACACGAATCGGACGGATTCCGAGAAGGAAACCCCACCTGCACCGCATCTCGACTCGGAGAGTCGAGCAACAGTGGAAGTTGCCAGTTCTTCCGTCATGCGAAATGTTAGTAGAGTGCTTGGCGGAAACGTCGTATTAGCCGGATGACAACGGAGCCGGCGCTACCCGCCGGCCGTCCGGCGGCGGACTTTCTTGCGGTTGGCCACGTAGCAGACCAGCGTGCGGTCCATTAGGGTGATCTTTCGTCCGCGACTGATGCGGGGGCCGCGGCCAAGTTGAAAGAAATCGTTGGGCGATTCGGCCGATGTGTCGATCAACAGACGCCAGTCGAGGCTGCGGGCGGCGACCGGTAGCATGAAGTCGCGGGGCAACACGCCGGCGTGGACCATAATCAAAATATACCGCTCGACTTCCTGAACCTCGTCCTCCGAATGCGACGGGCCGAGCAGGCAAGTCAGGCTGCTGTCGTCGCGCTCCCAATCGATCGGCTGTCCCCCAGGGCTGAACCAACTGACGTCGGGCACATCGCCGGAACGTTCCGGCGTGCCGCGTAGGAAATGTTCCCGCCGCACCGATGGCTCCTCGCGACGGAAGCGAATCAGCGAGCTAATAAAGCGAAACAGATCCTTGTGCTCGTCGACCAGAGTCCAGTCGAACCAAGAAATCTCGTTGTCCTGGCAGTAGGCGTTGTTGTTGCCTTGCTGGGTGCGGCGGACTTCGTCTCCCATCACCATCATCGGCACGCCCTGGCTGAGAAACAGCGTCGACATGAAGTTTTTGATCTGTCGCTGCCGAATCTTATCGACCGCCCGTCGTTGCGTCGGACCCTCGACGCCGTAATTGGCGCTGTGGTTGTTGTTGTCGCCGTCGCGGTTCCCCTCGCCGTTGGCTTCGTTGTGCTTGTGCGAGTAGCTCACCATGTCGCTCATGGTGAAGCCGTCGTGCGAGGTAATGAAGTTGATGCTGTGATACGGCTTGCGGCCCCCCGGCTCGTACAGGTCGCTGGAACCGGCCAGGCGGGTGGCGAACGGTCCGCGAAAGCCGTTGTCGCCCCGCCAGAACTGGCGGACGTCGTCACGATAGCGGCCGTTCCACTCGGCCCAGCGCAGGTTGCTGAACGAGCCAACCTGATAGGCTCCGGCGGCGTCCCACGCCTCGGCGATGATCTTGGTGTCGGCCAGCATTGGGTCTTCGGCGATCATCTCGATCAACGGCGGATTGGGAACCAGATGTCCCTGCCGATCGCGGCTGAGGATCGAGGCCAGATCGAACCGGAATCCGTCGATGTGATAGTTATGCACCCAGTTCCGCAGGCAGAGAAAGATCATCTCGCGAACGACCGGGTGATTGCCGTTGACGGTGTTGCCGCAGCCGGAGTAGTTGCGGTAGAAACTGCCGCCGTTCTCCAGCATGTAGTAAACCTTGTTTTCCAAACCCTTGAAGCTGAAGGTGGGACCGAGTTCGTTCCCTTCGGCCGTGTGGTTGAACACCACGTCGAGAATCACCTCGATGCCGGCGGCGTGCAGGGCGCGGACCATCTGCTTGAATTCATCGACCTGTGCCGCCGGCTCGTCGCTGGCCGCGTAGCCGCGGTGGGGCGAAAAGAACGCCATCGAGTCGTAGCCCCAGTAGTTCGGCCGGGCCGGCTTGTTGCCAAAGCAGTCCATGATCGGAAATTCATGGATCGGCATCAGTTCGACGGCGGTCACGCCGAGGCTTTTCAGGTAGGGAATTTTCTCGATCACGCCGAGATACGTGCCGGGGTGCTCCACGCCGCTGGTCTTGCTGGCGGTGAAGCCCTTGACGTGCATTTCGTAGATGACCGTTTCGGCCAGATTGCGCCGCAGGTGGCGATCGCCTTGCCAGTCGAAGTAGTCGTCGACCACCACGCACTTGGGCGGGCGGATCACGCCTTCGTCGGCCGGCA
>JBBDLY010000443.1:2450-13664 GCA_040878585.1 Pirellulales bacterium | reverse complement strand
CCGCATTCCGCATTCCGCATTCCGCATTCGAACGATCTGCCGCGTCGCGTCCCAGTCGACGCCGCGCACCGCGGCGCCCTCGCGGCGTGGTGTTGCTGCTGGTGATGGTGGTGATCGTGCTACTCACCTTCGCCTGCTATACGTTCAGCACGATGATGCTTACCGAGCGCCGCGCCGTGGTGTTGAGCGGACGGCAGATTCAGGCCCGCGCCTCGGCCGATTCGGGCGTCGACGCAGCGCGGATCTTCTTAAGCAAGCCGCTGGAGGAACGCCAAGAAGCGGGCGGGCTGTTCAACAACCCCGAGCGGTTTCGCGGACTTGCCGTCACCGCCGACGAAGAGGGGGACGCGGCGCGGGTGTCGATCGTCGCCGCGCAGCTCGACGACGAAGGCCAACTAGCCGGTTTGCGATTCGGATTGGAGAACGAGTCGACGCGGCTCAATCTCAACGCGCTGATGCTCGCCGATGCGCAGCAAGAAAACGGCGGTCGCTCGTTACTGATGGCCTTGCCCGGCATGACCGTCGAGATCGCCGACGCACTACTCGACTGGATCGACGAGGACGACGAACCGCGCGAGTTCGGGGCCGAAGCGGAGTATTACACGGGCCTTGATCCCCCTTATCGGCCCAAGAACGGACCGCTGGAGTCGATCGAGGAGTTGCTGCTGGTGCGCGGCGTGGCGCCGCTGTTGCTGTTTGGCGCCGACGCCAATCGCAACGGCGTGATCGACCTCAGCGAAGAGGCGCTGCTCGCCGCGGTCGACAACGGCCAGGGGACGCTCGACCGTGGCTGGCTGCCGTATATCTCTCTGTACGGCATGGAGAAAAACCAAACCCGCGACGGCCGGCCGCGGATCATGCTCAACACCGAAGACATGGAACTGCTGCACGGCGAACTGTCTGCGGTGCTGCCGGCGGAGTGGGCAACCTTCATCGTCGCGCTGCGGCAGAATGGTCCCTATAACGGCAGCGGGGCGGGCGAAGCGGCCGGCGGCGGTTCGCTCGACCTGAGCAAGCCGGCCACGTATCCCTTATCGCAGGTGCTCGACCTGATCGGCAAGAAGACGCGGGTCCAGTTCGACGGCGACGAAGAGCCATCCGTACTGACCAGCCCCTTCCCCGACGAGCCGCTCGCGATGGCCGTTTACCTGCCCCGGCTGGTCGACAACGTCACCGTGAATCCGTCGCCGATAATCCCAGGGCGGATCAACATCAACCAGGCGCCGCGGGTGGTGCTGTCCGGCATTCCCGGCATGACCGAGGAGACGCTCAACGAGATCATCTCGGTACGGCAGTTCGAGCCGGAGGTTGACAACCCCAACCGTCAGCACGAGACTTGGCTCCTTGTCGAAGGTCTGGTTACGCTGGAGGAGATGAAGGCCCTGATCCCGTTCGTCACCGCCGGCGGAGACGTATATCGCGCCCAAGTGATTGGCTATTTTGACCAGGCCGGCGCCAGCGCCCGGCTGGAAGTGGTACTCGATGCTACAACGCCGCTGCCCCGCATGTTATTCTGGAGAGACCTGAGCCACTTGGGCCGAGGCTATCCGGTGGAACTACTGGGCGTCGGCGTAGTGGAAGAATAGGGAGGCTTGAGGCTGGAGGCTGGAGGCGTGAGGTTTTTGGCGCGGATGGTTAACGGCAAAGTATCGTTTACCCCACCGCTAACCGGAGGCTAGCGCCTTCCGGCTGATGTCTCAAGCCTCAAGCCTCAAACCTCCAGCCTCCAAATGCCCCGCATCGTCGCACTCGAATGGGATTCGCAAGAAGCGCGAGTGATCGTCGCGCGGCTGCCGAAGGTCCGCTCCCGCGAACCGGCGGTCGTGCTCGAACATGCGTTCGACGTCGACCTTGCTCCTCGCGATTCCGGCGGGGCCGTGACGGAGACGCCGGTCGCCTCGCGGATTCGCGCGGCGCTCGATTCGCGCGGCATCGGCCGCGGCGACGTGCTGGTGGCGATCGGCCGCGGCAACATCGAACTGCGAATGCTCTCGCTGCCGCCCGCCCCGCCGGAGGAGCTGCCGACCCTGGTGCGGTTTCAAGCGCAGCGGCAGTTCTCGCAGGTCGCCGACGATTGGCCGCTCGACTTCCTGCCGATGGGCGAGGAAAGCTCCGGCAGCCAGCGGGTGCTGGCCGCCGCGCTGCCGCCGCAAACGATGCGGCAGATCATAGAAACCTGCGCAGCGGCCGATTTGAAAGTGACGCGCCTGACGCTCCGCGCCGCCGAGGCGGGTTGGCTGCTGAGCCGGCAGCGGCAGTTGCTGGAGCGGGGCGTGACGTTGTTTATCGATCCGCTGGCCGACGAGGCCGATCTCACGGTCGTCGACGGCGAACAGGTGGCGGTGATGCGAACCGTCAAACTGCCCGAGAAATCGTCCGAGTCCTCGCTGGCGGCGGCCCTGCTGGGCGAGGCGCGGCGGACGATGGCTGCGGCACAAAATCAACTCGGCGGCCGGCAGGTGGAACAGATCGTGCTCTGCGGCGCCAACGAGGAAAACGAACAACTGGCCGCCCGACTGGGCGAGGTACTGGCGCTGCCGGTCGAACTTTTTCAGCCGTTCGCGGGCTTCGAGTTGGCGGGCGATCTCAAACGCCGCCTGCCGCGGCATCCTGGCCGATATGCGCCGCTGTTGGGCATGTTGCAGGCCGAGGCGGAGTCGGCGCATCCGATTGACTTCCTGCATCCCCGCCAACCGCCGGCGCGGCAAAACCGGAAACGGCAACTGGCGTTTGCCGGCGCGGCCGCCGCGATCCTGCTGTTGTTGCTGGCGGGTTGGACCTGGACCAGCCTGTCGGCGCTCGACGCGGAGTTGCGCGATTTGCAACAGCAGCGAGCGGATAACCTTCCGCTTGTCGAGAAGGCCGAGGCGCTGCGGTCGCAACAGGCAGAGCTAGACGCCTGGGGCGCCAGCGATATCGATTGGCTGGCCGAACTGCGCGAGATGTCGGCCGACTTTCCACCGCCCGAGGTGGCGATCCTCGCCAAGCTGCAATGGGTTGCCAAGGAGGCCGGCGGCGAGATGCTGTTTGAGGGAGGCGTGGCCGGCCCCGAAGTGCTGACCCGCATGGAAGCGGCCCTGCGAGACGAGAGGCATCCAGAGGTAGCCGCCCGCGGCGGACAACTCAACAGCGACAACGCCCCCTACGAGCTTCCCTTTCGAGCGAGTCTGAAGGTCGAAGCAGCGGACGTCGAGGCCCGACTGCGGCAAAGGATGGAAGCCGGCGAGGAGGACTCGCCATGACGCCGCGCGAACGGATGTTGGCCTACGCCACCGGCGGCCTGTTGGGGTTGCTGCTGATCTGGTTTTTGTACGGCGAGTTGGCCGCTGCATTTGCCGTCAAGGAGTCGCGATTGCAGGCCGTGCGGGACGATCTCGACAAGCAAGAGGCGACGGTTCGCCGCGGGCGGGTCGCCAGCCGCGCGATCGCCCAGTACGAAGCGCAATCGCTGCCGGCGGACGCCACGGCCGCCCGCTCGCTCTATCAGGCGTGGCTGTGGGATTGGCTACAGACGACCGAAATGCAACAGATCAGCGTCAGTCCGGTGTCGACGATCCACCGCGGCGATACGTACCGGCGACTGACGTTCAAGGCGAGCGGCGTCGGCGACTTGCGGCAAGTGACCCAACTGCTGTGGGCGTTCTACTCGGCCGATCATTTGCATAAGATCTCCCAGGCTGCGATTCAGCCGATCAAGGATTCCCGCGACCTGGAGTTTTCGTTCACGATCGAAGCCCTGTCGCTGCCCGGCTCGGCGAACACCGAGACGTTGACCGTGGCGGCCTCGCCCCACTTGGCAGAAGTTGATCGCGAGGCAGTGCTGGAGCAGATAATCCAGCGCAATTTGTTCTCGCCCCCCAACCAGCCTCCGCGGCTGGCCGCCGTCGGCACGCAACGCGTCGAACTGGGCGATACGTTGCGGTTGTCGATCAAGGCCACCGATCCCGACAAACTGGACCGCGTGCGATTCTCGCTCGCCGAGGCCCCGCCGGACGCATCCATTAGCCACGACGGCGAGTTTCGCTGGCGGCCGACGGAACTGGGAGAATACTCGGCCACGATCATCGCCACCGACAACGGCACTCCGGCCAAACAGGATCGCCAGACGTTCACGATTCGCGTCGTCGAGAAACCGCCGCAGGTTGTCGAAACCAAGCCGGAGCCGAAGCGGCTGGCGTTCGACAACGCCCAACACGCCTACCTGACCGGCACCATCGAGCAGGGTGGCCAGTGGCAGGCCTGGATCGAATTGCGCACCGAAGGCACGTTGCTCAAGCTCCGTCAAGGGGAACGGATCGACATCGGCAGCGTGACGGGCGTGCTGCACAGCGTCTCGACCGACCATGCGGAAATCCATACCGACGACAAACGGCGGCTGCTGTTCGTCCTCGGCGAACCTCTTAGCGAAGCGGCCAGCATGCCGAACGAGCTATAGCATGACGCTTCTCTATTACGATCCGCTGTTTCTCGAACACGACACCGGCGAGCATCCCGAGCGGGCGGAGCGGTTGCGGCAGGTGATGCGGCAGTTGGATCGTACCGGCTTGCGCACTCGCTGCGTGCAGCCCCAGTGGCCGAGCATTTCACGCGACGCCTTGTTGCGCGTGCATGAGGCGCACTATCTCGATGCGCTGCGCCAGGCGGCCGACGACGGCGGGGGGCGGATCGAGGAAGATACGGTCCTGTCGGCCCGCTCGTTCGACGCGGCTCGGCGGGCCAGCGGCGCGGTCTGCAATGCGGTCGCCAGGGTGATAAGCGGCGAAGACGCCAATGCATTCTGCGCCGTTCGGCCGCCGGGGCATCATGCGTTGGCGGACGGTTCCATGGGGTTCTGCCTGCTCAACCATATTGCCGTCGCCGCCGCCAGCGCCGTGGAAGACCATCGGCTCAACCGCGTGCTGATCGTCGATTGGGACGTGCATCACGGCAACGGCGCGCAAGACTTCTGCTGGAACGATCCGCAAATCGGTTATCTGTCGATCCATCGTTGGCCGTTCTATCCAGGCACGGGCCGCGCCAGCGAGACGGGCGGCGCGGTGGCCCAGGGCGGCATTTGCAATCTGCCAACCGAATACGGCACCCCGCGCCGAGTGGCGCTCGACCGCTTTCGCTCGACGCTGGAAGAGTTCGCCAGGCGGATACGCCCTGAGCTGGTCCTCATTAGCGCAGGCTTCGACGCCCACGCGCTCGATCCCATCGGTTCGCTCGATTGGGAGATCGAGGACTTTGTCGAACTGACGCAGATGGTGCGAGCCGTCGCGGATGAATACGCCGGCGGACGGATCGTCTCGATGCTGGAAGGAGGCTACAACCCGGGCGTGCTGGCCGGTTGCGTGGCGGCGCATCTGGAAGCGCTGCTTGAATAGATGCCGCTGTCTCGCTAGAACAAATTTGAGGACGGACGAAGTTACGGTGGAAAGTGGGCAATTCTGAAGAATTTTTCCATCGCATAGAACGCAGACCACATGTCATGCGCTGTCGTCAAGAAACGAGTAGAATTCTTCGTCTGAAACACCGTCCTCCGCTTCGAGCTTAAAATGCTCGCGAAGAGTTCGGATATGGGCCTGCACGATAGGGCGACCAAGTGGAACGGCCCGAGTTAACAGCGCTCCGCGCCGAGTGAAGAAATGGCGATATAGCCCATCCCCCCGCTGATCGTCGAACTCGATGCTGTAGTTTTCGAGAATACCCGCAACCTGGTCTGCAGTAAGGGTCTCTGGGTGCTTCACGCTGGGCGAACCCCTTTAGCTATGCTGCCGTAGTGTCGCATTCAAATTCGCGGAAGGAATACTCGTCGCCAACTAAGCCGTGTAGTTCTTCTGCATCGAAGGACATTTCCAACTTGCTAACGTCTTTACCCTTGGCAAACATTTCAAAGTAGCGTCCTTTTGCTGGCCTAAATAGGTTGGCGGCGTTGCTGCCTTCAACCGTTGCATCCACTTGAAGCCGAATGAAATGAGCCATCGAAGCAATAGCATCCGATTTGGTTGTGCCGTCACCAACGATGTTAAACTCCAGGCAATGAGCGATCCAAACGCCACCCTCGCGATAGAGCACAGCCCTGATTGGAAGTGTAAGTTTAGTCATTGCTTTTATTCCACCAAATCCATTGAGAAAATGCGTTGGAACCATCCATGCCCAGCCGCTCCTTAATCCCATTCGGCTGTGGGAATTAGCATACTTTCACTGATTACGTCAATAGTAACAAGTACATACGCGAATTAATTTTAATGTGCGGCGGCCCATTCTGCAAACATTTTAAGGCGCTATACCTAGACGCAACCCATTGTCACTTGGTTCACTGCAACCCCTTTTCACTAATGGTTTTTCGGATTATGCCGGTTATTCAGAAAGCATCCGCAGTGTCCATTTGTCGCATGCTAGCCCTGCCGCCCTCGCCGCATAATTGTTCTTTTTTCCCCAACACGAAGGTCACTATTTATTCGCCAGCTTGATCACCCCGTCCCAATCGCTGGGCGGGCGGCGGCCGTGTTGGGCGATGATGGCAGTGAGAAAGTCTTTCACTTCGTCCGTGGCGGGCACGTCGTGTAGTTGACTGTGGGCCGCCTCCCAATCGCCGGCCGCCATCGATTGCCAGGCGGCTTCATATTGGGCAATCGACTCGTCCGAGGGCGCCTCTTCATCGCTCGCCGCGGGCAACAGTTCGTAGATCGCGTGCCGGCTGACCATGCCGTACGGCTGCACCACCGCCAGGCGACGGAGCCGCATCAGTTGTGCGCTCACCTGCTCTCGAACCAACTCGGCGGTCGCTTCGTCGATGATGATACCCGCCCGCAAGAACTTGGTCATCCCTTCCATGCGGGAGGCGAGATTGGCGACCGGGCCGAACACGGTCACCTTCACCTGATCGACCGTACCGATCTTGCCGGCGACCGCCGTGCCGGTGGCGATGCCGACGCCGATATTGAATCCGGCCAGCGGATGGCCGGCGCGACGGGCGGCGGCGGCGAACTCGGCGCGAATGCAGAGCGCCGCCTGGCAGGCCCGCAGCACTTTATCGTGCTGCGGCAACGGCCAGCCCCAAAAACCCATCACGGCGTCTCCCTGGAAATCGCCAACCACGCCGCCATGATCGAGGATGTGCCGCGTGGTGACCCCCAGCGCCTTGCTGACCCGATTGAGCAGACCCATCAGATCGTCGGCCGCTTCTTCACTGGTGCGCGAGAAGCCGCGGAGGTCGCAAAACATGACGGAGACTTCCGCCTCGCGGGGCGCCAGCGCCTCGTCGGGCGAGCCTCGCGACAGCGCCTCCAACACGATCGGCGAGAAGAACTGCCGCAGGCCGGCTTGCCGCTGCTCGAGCATGCGATTCTCGCGGAGGCTGCCGACGGTGGTCGCCACCAGTTCGGCGAATTTCAATTCCTCGCGGAGATCCACCGGCCCGCTGCCGGTGGCGACGGCCTCCTGCTCGGCGAAGCGGCCCTCGATGTACAACGCCCAGCCTGCGCAGGCGGCGTTGGTCAACGGCGTGCAGAAGGCCCAGTCGGCCTCGTCGCGCTGAGTGAACTGCGACTGCTGATTCGCCTTCCACACGTGCAGCACGCTCTCGCGATGTTCGACCGCCGTTTGAATTAACCGCTGGCTCGGCGCGAAACTGTCGCCCGACAGCCGACGGCGATCCCAATGCAGCACGTCGACATGGTCCTTGTCAGCCGTCTCGGCCGGTGGACCACCGCAGCGGACGACCGCCGCGGAGTGGGCGATGGCAATGCCGCTAAACAGCACGTTGACGATTCGCGAGAACAGCTCCGCGTCGCTGGCGGCGCTGGCGATCAACTCCGGCAGGCGGTTGAGCGCCTCGATCCGCTGCTCGGCGTGGCGGTAACGAAACCGCTTTAGGTATGCCGAGGAGTACGACTCCTGAATCTCCGGCGGCGGCGCGTCGAGCGTTGCTTCGGCCCGTTCGTCGGTTAGCGTGAAGGTGGTCTTGCCGATCACGAAGCGACCGCCCGGTGACAGGTCGAATCGATCCCGCGCCCGTCCACGATAGTAGATCGGATTGCGCGCTTCTTTGAGGCAGCGGACCCGCAATTGGCCGTCTCGCCACAGCAATTGTGCGTGCTCGCGCGAGATGGCCGCGTCCCAGCCGGTTGCCAGCGAGGCGGTGCGGCCGAGCAATACCAACTCGTCGGTCGGCAGCGGACGTCGCCAGCGTTGGTCCGGTTCCGGTCCTTGGGCAATCAGATCGGCCATCTTATTTGTTCCGCGACGGCTGTTGGAAATTCGGCAAGGTGGCCATCGTCTCGGTCGGCGTCACCGAGCCGCTCCGGCCACTGCCCGCCGCGCCGCCGGTGGTGCGATTCAACAGCTTCAATACCAATATCCACAACAGCGTGATGACCGTGGCCATCAGTAGCAAGGCGATCAGCCCGCTGGTCAGCAGGCTGCTCTTGAGCTTCGCCAGCGCCGCGCCGATGGCCCCTTGGTACGACTGCTGCACGACGACCCGCCAGCCGGTCGGCCGGTCGCGGACGCGAACCTCGGAAACTTCGGCCAGCCAGATGCCGCGATACGCTGCGCCCGGCTCGAATTCCGCCACCGGATCGCGGTACTGCTTGCGCCGATCGCCTTGGGGAAGACTCGCTTCATCGAGCCGCGCGCCGACCACCGTTTGCACCGATTCGCCCCGGTCGCGCATTTGATCGTAGAGCGGATGCTGCACGATCAGCCCCTTGTTCGCGCCGTCGCGCCAGTCGACCAGCACGGCGAACGGCTCGGTCACGTCGGCCAGTTCCTGTAGCTCCACGAAGCCGCCCACCTCGACCGTCAACGCCAGCACGCCGAGGAACTTGTCTTCGGCGGTCGGATCGAGATCGTAAATGGGCGAGGAAATGGCCACGATCCATTTGTCGGAGGCTTGCGAAAGGAACACCGCCGAAAGGTGCGTTTCGACGATGTGGTCGTCCGGTACCGGCCGCCAGTCGGGGGCGTGATCGCTCGGCCAGCCGCTAAAGTACGTTCGCCAGGCATAGTTGCGACCGATGGTGTGGCTCCGCGCCGACCGCGCAATCTGCAACCCCTGGGGATCGTTGACGAACCAACTGGCGATCTTGAGATTGTCGTTGTCCGCGTAGATCTCCTCCATCCGCCGCTGCAGGGGTTGCAAGGCCGGATGGGCGCGGAACTCCTCGCGCAGCGGTTCAAGCTCCGCCTCCGTCCGCGTGGGATCGCTCAGTTGACGCCGTAGTTCGGCGAGCGGTTCGTCGGCCAGCACCTGCCGCAGCAGCGTGTGAAAGCTGCGGTCGAGCACCGCCACCTGTTCGGCCGCCCGGTATCGCGTCTCCAACTCGTTGCCCGCCTCTCGGGCGACGAACTTGGCGGCGAACTCGTTGTTCTGCAAGGTCCGCGCCGTGAGCGACTCGTTCGACTCATGCACGATCGTGTCGAACCATCGCCAGGCAACCAATCCCATCACAATTAGCAACAACGCCGGACCCACCGCGCCGAGCAGCACCAGCGGGCGCCGGGCGCGGCGGCCGTCGCGGACCGTCATGGCGTCGAGCAGCGCCTGCACATTGGGAAACCGATTCTTCGGATCGGGATCGAGGCAGCGATCGAGGATGTCGATCAACTCGCGATCGATGTCGCGCCGCTTGCGATACTCCGTCGGCTTGCCGGTCTGGTGAATCGCCTTGCGGTAGCGGGCCAGGCGGTCTTCCAGGTCGTGGCCGCTTTCAATCTCGCTGACGTTGCTATCGTTGCGATGCGGCGGATCGCCGGTTAGCATGTTGCAGAGAATGGCCCCCAACGCGTAGACGTCCCAGCGGGCGTCGGGCACGGCCTTGGTGTCGGCCTGCTCGGGGGCCATGAAAAACAGCGTTCCCAGCGCCGGCGTCTGCTCGTGCGACAGCCGCGACTGGCCAAAGTCGGCCAACCGCGGGCTGGCGTCTTGATCCAACAGCACGTTGGCCGGTTTGAGGTCGCAATGAAACACCCCCTTGTTGTGGGCGTGCGACAGGCCGATGGCGATCTCCCGAAAGAGCGAGACGGCCTCGTCGACCGGCAGCGCCCCTTCCGCATCGAGCTTGTCGGCCAGCGAGCCGTGCTCGATGTATTCCATCACGTAATAGGGGGGATCGGACTCCCAGCCGACGTCGAGCAACTGCACCACATAGCGATCGGCCGACAGGTAGGCCAGCTTCTCGACCTCCCGCGACAGCAGCGACCAGTCCAGCCCGCCGCGATGCGTGTAGAACTTGATCGCCACGCGGCGGCCCGTATTGCGGTCGAGCGCCACCCACACCTCGCCGTAGGCGCCCGCGCCCAGGAACCGTTGCGTGTCGTAGCCGGGCACCTCGGTCGGCGGCCGGGCGCCGCGGAGGCTCAGCTCCTTGGCCCGCTCGTGCTCGGCGCCGCCTTGATGCTCGGTACGATCCATACTGCTGGCTTGCGGGGAGGATTGTGTGGAACGGTCCATTCATTGTACGGGCAACGTCAAGCGCAACCTAGTCGCGGAGAGTATGATGAATAGAGAACACCCCTCACGAGGCCCAAGATGCGTTACCTGCTGCTATCGATGTCGTTGTGCTTGCAGATCCCCGGCCTCGTCGGGTGCCGGCCCGTGGATGAGTCGCCGGCAGTTGAATCACCGGCAGATGAGTCACAGCACGAGGAATCTGGGAGCGCCAACACAACCGACCAAATACCGCCCGCGACGGGCGGACCGCCACTCGACGGCCGAGAGGGCCGCAACCTGGCGCTCAACGAGTTTCGGCCCCAGTCGAAGCTGAAGGTCAACGAAACGCTGCTGACGCGGGCCGCGTTCCCGGTGGTCGACGTCCACACGCATCCCCACTACCGGCTTCGCGATCTGGCCGGGCCGCTGGATGACTACGTGGCGCTAATGGACAAAAACAACATTGCCGTCAGCGTCAGTCTCGACGGGCGGCTGGGGGATGATTTGAATGAACATATCGCCGCGCTGCACGCGCAGCATGACGACCGCTTCGTGGTGTTTGCGAACCTCGACTTTCAAGGGGGCGGCAAGCGGGACGATCCGGCCACGTGGGACTGCCACCGCCCCGACTTCGGCCGCCGTACGGCCCGCCAGTTGGCCGCGGCCAAGCAAGCCGGCGCCGTGGGGCTGAAATTCTTCAAGCAGTTCGGCCTGGAGTACAAGAACCCCGACGGCTCACTGATCGCGATCGACGATCGCCGCTGGGACGCAATCTGGCAGGCGTGCGGCGAACTCGG
>JBBDLY010000443.1:0-2350 GCA_040878585.1 Pirellulales bacterium | reverse complement strand
GCCGAGCTGGGCCGTCAGCCGTACACGGCGCGGAAGTTCTTCATCGACTATCAAGACCGCATCCTGTTCGGTACCGACGGCCCCCGCCATCCGCTGCGGTACACCTATCACTGGCGGTTCTTGGAAACCTATGACGAGTATTTCCCTTACGCCGAAAACGATTTCCCGCCGCAAGGCTTCTGGCGAATCTACGGCTTGGGGCTGCCGGATGAAGTGCTGCGGAAGGTCTACTACGAGAATGCTTGCAAGCTGATTCCCGGCGTGCGGGAGCGGGTGGAGAAGTTGCAACGATAATTGAAGCTATCGCTTGTGAGTCTTGCAGTAAGCGATTGCGTGCGCCAGCAAGCCACTGGCAAAGGTTCGAATGTCTAGTTCTGAACTAGGACTCGAAAACATGCCCTTGCGCCCGCTGCGTCGCGACGAAAGCAGAAGGCTCGCGCCGTCGTAAAGTCGTTCTCGCAAGAGCTTGGTCAACAGGATCTGATAGCGATCTACATAAGACGCGTTTCGGAACTCCGCGAATACGGCAAAGTGTGGTTGACGAACGGCGACTGGGCGGCGGGATGCTTCGCAGTCTTCCAGGATGAAGACGTAGCCCAGCCACGGTCTCGCCGAGGGTGCATAGGCGCCCTCGCGATAAGCCGCCCATAAATCGACCGCATTGCCGATCGCTTCCTCAGTCCGGTTGTTGAAATTATTCCCAAAGGACGGACCAACATGTGCCTTGAATTCGATGACGGCCAACAATGATCCGTCTGCCACGACAACAAGATCCCAGTTCTTTTCGGCTCGATAGAATCCGGGAAGCTCCTTCTTTTGTCGCCAAAACACGTGTGCTTCGGGTACTCCGCCCTCGACGAACAAATCGCGGCAGATTTCCGTGAACCCATCCAGATGCTTTCCCCCCGTGACGGCCGCGCGCAATCCAGCGTCCTTGGCGCCCGACGCGCCCCCTTGCTTTTTTTGCTGCTTATCGCGAGTAAGCCAGAAAAGCTTGATCGCTTGCGCAACGCGCGCCTCAAGTTCTTCCATGCACCGTTACCTCAGCAGTAGTGAACATATCCTTGGATTCGCCCAGACGACGCGCTGCAAGCTCCATATAGGTTTCGTCAATCTCGTAGCAGATCGAATTGCGACCGTACTTCATTGCCGCGACGCTCGTTGTGCCGGTGCCCAGAAAGGGATCGAGTACGGTATCCCCAACAAAACTGAACATGCGCACCAGGCGCTCCGCAAGTTCAACAGGGTAAGGCGCGGGATGCCGTCGCGTGGATGCGCCCGTGACGCCAGTCCATATTTGCCGAAACCAGGCTTTGTGAGCGCTGTCTGAGATGATACTCAATAGCCGCTTTTCGATGGATGGCTTGCGGTAACCGCCTGGCTTGCGTTCCATCAAGATGAATTCAATGTCGTTCTTGATGACGGCGTTCGGCTCGTATGGCTTGCCCAAAAAACCTGCTCCGTTGCCGCCCGCCTCGTAGACTGCGTTGGCTATTTTGTACCAGATGATTGGCGCCAAATTATCGAAGCCGATCTGTCGGCATTGTTCTTGGATTGAGGCGTGCAGGGGGACGACCGTATGACGACCCCCGTTTTTGCGGCGCGACAAGCATACGTCGCCCACGACACAGATCAGTCGGCCTCCAGGTACGAGCGCTTCATAGCAGGCGGACCATACCTTGTCCAACTCGGATAGAAAAAGCTCATAGTCGGCGATGTGCCCAAGTTGACCTTCGCTGTCGCGATATTGCTTTAATGTCCAATACGGCGGACTGGTCAGCACTAGATGAACACTCGACGCCGTCAGGGCCATTGTTCGGGCGTCGCCTAGCACCAGATCGTGCCGAGTCGGAATTTCTCGCACGCTCTCCTCGATGCGACGGATTGCCGCCGTATCCTTCGCGATCGCCGGTATCGCAGTTTGTGGATCATCGAGTCCACGTAGTTCGTCTGGAAGGTACAAATCAAGGTTGACGTCCGTTCCTAGCATTAACATTGATTGTCCCGGCTAAACCATGAAACTTACCTCCCCCCACTCTAATCAATTTTGGCGAAGTCGCGAAGTGTCGCGGCTTGCAATTCTCATCGCACATGCAACTTATACTGCGACTCCGGCTCGAACGTCTCGCCGGGGGTAGGCCAGCACATCAGCAAAAAACAATTGGGTGCGCCACACGGCGAGCGTCTCAGCTACGCGCCACCGCGTCGTTGCGGCCGAAGATCATGCGGCCGGCGCTGGTTTGCAGCACGCTGGTGACGGTGATGCCGACCGTCTGGCCGATCGCTGCACGGCCCCCCTCGACCACCACCATCGTGCCGTCGTCCAGGTAGGCGACCCCTTGGCCGGCCT
>JBBDLY010000442.1:0-13694 GCA_040878585.1 Pirellulales bacterium | reverse complement strand
CTGGTGGCAAACAGGCGTCGGCTGAAGCCCGACGAAGAATCGGTCGGCGCCACCCGGCGGTTCGCTCGCGCGGCCGTGCCCTGGGATGGGTTGTGTTGCCCTTTCAGGGCAGATTGCCTGTACACGATATGTGTGTGTGAGGACGTCGCCCTGATTTGCTACTCGGCTGTCTGTCCGTCTTGCGCCCGTGCCGCCTCGTGAGCAGTGGCCTTCAGGAATAACCGTCGCCACGAAAAATGCCCTGAAAGGGCAACACAACCCAGCCCAGGGCAAGCGAGTCGCAAGCGGAGCTAGTGCCAACGCGCCACCCAAAATCCGCCTTTATGAGGCGGCCGACTCGCCTGCTTTGCGGAGTTTCGTGCGGGCGCGGCTGAGCGTGGGGCCGATGCTGTTTTCGGCCATGCCGGTGGCTTGCGAGATTTCGTGGTACGACTTGCCTTCCAGATGGTACATCCGCACGACCTGCGCCTCGGCCCCCTCGAGTTCGTCGAGCAGCCGTTCCACCTCGTCGCGATCGCTAAGCCGGGCCTCGGCGGAACGGGCCGGATCGGCGACGCCGTCGGCCGCCGCCTGGCTGAGTGTGGCGGTGGCCTTGTTGCTCTTGAGCAACTCCCGCACGACGACGCGGCGCGCAACTACAGTCAGATAGGTGGCCAACGAGCTTTGCCCGCGAAAATGCCGCAGCACGGCAAAGTCGTTGGCCAGCACCGTGAGCATCACCTCGGCGGCCAAATCTTCCTTGTCGGCTTGCGAGAGGCGAATGCTGCGTGCGGCGGCCGTGTAGTTGATCACGTGGATCATTAATCCGGTGAAACGATCAACGAAGTCGTTCCACGCATGGGGCTTGCGCTCCAGTAGGCGGTCGAGCAATTTGCGATCGATTTCCGAGAGTGCCACGGCGCGATGTCCTGGTCGATGCTAGGTCCAAGTGGAACCGAATCGAAGTTGGCGCGGTCGAATCCGTTGAGCGGCAACGTCGAAAGAAAAGTCTCCTCAGCACGCTAGGGAGTTCCTCCCTCATCTACCGATTCTAAATCGAGTTACGATCTCAAGCAAGTCAAACTCCCGGCAAACTCCGCCAAACGGGCGGCATTGGGGCCGACGCTGTCTTGACACCCCGGTTTGGCAGTCTTAAGATTCGCATCAGGAAGGTCGTGCAATCGGCCTTAAGTTGTTCGAGGTTTAGTAGTTTAGCGCCCGAGTTTGACAGGATTCCGACGCCCCGATCGGCCGATGTTAGCTGAACGTCCGGAGTCGGAAATTTTCGTATTGTTTGTTTATCGCAGTCGCCGCGAATTCCACCTTTCGCCGCTGAGTTGCTCCGATTCGCGGGAATCGGCAGCGCTGAGTCAGCTACGAGGACGGCGAACGAAGTAAGGAGAGTTTGTTCATGACCCACGTTGTTGCCGAACCCTGTTTTGCTTGCAAGTACACCGACTGTGTCGTGGTTTGCCCGGTGGAATGTTTCTACGAAGGCGAAAAGATGCTCTACATCCACCCGGATGAGTGCATCGACTGCGAAGCCTGCGTGCCGGAATGTCCCGTGGAGGCGATCTTCCACGAGGACAACCTGCCCGAGGAATGGGCGGCCTTCACGGCGCTCAACGCCGAACTGGCGCCGCAGTGCGAAGTGATCACCGAAAAGAAAGAACCGCTGGCGGACACCTAATCGTGCGACTGCTGGTCGATCGCCGGCGATCCGAGCTGCTGTCTGGCCGTGACGCGAAGCGCCTGCTGGCGTCTTGGCGACAATCTATGTTCGCGCCCAAGGCGCTGCCTATCAGCACCGGGCCTGACACGGAAAGTGCAACGACTGACACTATCTGCGAGTATCCGCGTCATCTGCGGACAACCGGCTGGGGCGTCCGCGGATGGCGCAGAAACGCGCAGATGAAACTCGACGGCCCGTTCCGTGGAATCAGGCAGCTTTGCGTACCGGTCCACTCGGCGTATGCAAATGAAACAGGCCGAAGATTTCGTCTTGCGTTAGCCCCAGGCTGCGCGGGCCGTCGTCGCCGTTGTTGAAGATGGTGTCGAACAGCTCCCGCTTTTCTTCCAGCACGGCGGCGATCCGCTCTTCGATGGTCTGCATCGCCACGAATCGCGACACCGTGACCGGGCCGGCTGCGCCAATCCGGTGCGCGCGGTTGATCGCTTGATCCTCAACTGCCGGGTTCCACCAGCGGTCGAATAGGAACACATACTCGCAAAACTGCAAGTTCAAGCCGACGCTGCCGGCGCCGTAGCTCATCAGGATCACGTGCTTGTCGGGATCGGCGCGGAAGCGATCGATTACCTGCTCGCGCTGCCGCGAGGGGATTTTGCCGTGGTAGGCCATGGTGCCGAATCGCGCCAGTCGGCTCTGCAACTGGTCGAGCGACTTGACCCATTGGCTGAACACGATCGCCTTCTTGCCGCTAGCGGCGACTTCCTCCAGGTCGGCCTCCAATTGTTCGCACTTGACGCTCTCGCCGCTGGCGGGGTCGAAGTTGCAGATCTGCTTGAGCCGCAAGATCAACTCGAACACATGCGTCACCGTCAGCCCGCCGCCCATGTCGGTCAGCCGCACGATTCCTTCTTCTTCAGCCGTTTGGTAGGTCTCACGCTGATTGGGCGTCAGCTCCAAGGCGGTGTCGCGGATCAGCCGCGGCGGCATGTCTTCGAGCACCTGATCCTTGGTCCGCCGTAATACGTAGTCGGAGACGATCTCACGAACCCGCCGCGGCTTCATGCCTGGGGTGAGATTTCCCGGCGAGACGAACTCGAATATCCCCACCAGATCGTCGGTGCTGTTTTCGATCGGGGTGCCGGTCAGCGCCCAACTCCGTCCGCGGCGAATGCCCCGAACCACTTCATTGGTCGCGCCCGCGCGGTTCTTGATTCGTTGCGATTCATCGAGCACGGTCAGGTCGAACTGCGTTTGGGCGTCCTCGAACACCTCGCGATCGCGGACGACCAGTTCGTAATTGGCCACGGTTACGACCGCTTCGGGGCTGCGCCACAGCCAGTGGCGGCGGGTCTGATCGCCGGCGATCACCGTCAGCGGAATCTCCGGCGCCCAAAGGTGGAACTCCCGTTGCCAATTGGTCACCAGCGGTTTGGGGCAAACCAGCAACACCCGTCGCAACTCACCGGCGTGCAGCAACAGGCGAATGGCGGTGATCGCCTGCATCGTCTTACCAAGGCCCATCTCATCGGCCAGTACGGCGTGATGCCGGGGGTAGAGGAATGCAATCCCCTCGAACTGATAGGGGAACGGATCGAACGGCAGTCGCAGCGAGCCGTTGAAGATCGACTCCAGCGAAGGCTGCAGTAGATAGAACAGACGATCCTCCAGTTTGACGATGTCGCCGGGGGGTTTTAGTCGCGTGTTCTTGATCGCAGTCCCCTCCTCGCCGGACTGGGCGGCGACCGTCGGCAGACGCTTCGGCGGCCGATCTGCGCCGCGATCTGGTTCAGCAAGGTGAGACATCTCCACCGGCGGAGCGAATTGAAAGCTGCGGACCTTGGGCGCAGGGTGCCCTAATGAGAAGCTGGCCACCGGCGGCGGCGACGGCTGCCAGTCGAACTCGGTCCAGCCGACCTTGGGGGGCCGGGCCAGGGTGGCGTCGAACCCCGTGGCAAAAGGTGCGATGGAGAACGCAATCGCATCGCCGGCCAGGCTCGTAACGAAAATGTCGGCGCACGGTTCTGGCATCAGGGGGTTCTCAGGCCGCGGTTTTCTGTGCTTCGGCGACGGCTTCTTCAATGCGCTCGAACGGTTCCAGCAGATCGAAGTCGAGCAGCGCCTCGCAGGCTTCGGTGATACGCCGCGAGTCGTCGGGATCCGCGAAGTGCGTACCCAGCGTGAAGCCAGCCAGCGACACCGTTTCGAAGCGGTGCCGGCTGAGTTCCTCCCGCCGTGCCGCGTCGCGAGGAAGGACCAAGGCCACCGGCACGTCGATGGTGGGCCGCATGGCGAGGGTTTCTGGCTGCGCTACGAAGTACATTCGCATCGGGTGTTTGGCTTTGGCCGCCAGCGTCGTGCCGATCTGTTCGCCGTAAAGGAACGGCGCCAGCGTCGGACCGTACAAAATTTGCTGGGCGCGGTTCGCCTTTACCGACGCAGTGCAATGGAACTCCAGCGGTCGGCCAAGTTCGTTGAGTACCAGCAGACCGCCGAGCAGTCCTTGTTCCAGTGTGCCGCTGATGGATAGAAACCCATAGGCGGCGGCCGCCGTCTCACGCCCCATACCAGCTCCAATTTGCCAACGCTGCACGTCTCGGTTATCTTAGAAGGCGACTGAAACGTCGTGCGACGCCTTCCCGCCTTGTTGCATCGGGTGGGCAAGCCGCGTGACTTTAACCGCCCGATCGATACAATCGTCGAAAATCCCCCTCCGCAGGTTGGTTCCATTGCCGTCAAGATGTTGCTAAACTAGGAATCTCGGCTGACTTCCCATCTGCGTCGCCCATATACCAGGAAGAGACTTAAATATGTCGCGAGAACCTCAATCGGCGGCCCCTCTGTTTACGCAGATCGAGATTTCAACGGCCTCCGCAGGTGAAGCGACTTCTCGCGGTCGCGAGTTGGCTTGCGAGCAAACCCATCTGCTGCAGCAAATGCTAGCAGCTCAAGACCGCCAGAACGAACTGCTGGAAGAATTGGTCAGCCAGATGAGCGCCGCCCAGCGGCAGCGGAACAACGAACTGCAGCAATGGAAGCAGGCCAACCCCGCTTTGGCCGAACGATGCCGTCAGGCGGCCGAAGCGCTGGCCGCGGTGCAGGCGGAGTTTCTCGGCCAACTCACCGAGGAAGTACAAGACAACGCCGACGACCTGCTCGACGGCGAATTTGTGTTTAACGAGTTTGTCGACCGCTACGGCCCGCGACTGGCGCACCTCAACGGCGTGTTGCAAATGCTCAGCCAGTTGAGCGGCGTTTCGGAACCGATTCGCGATTGACCTCCGCCGCGTGAACTTGCCCGCGGAACGTTGTTCCGTTTGACCCTACCCCTATCCCTCCCACCGCCACTCGCTGTGAAAACAGCCCTGTCCGAAATCCATCCGTCGTCGCGGAGCTGATTCATCAGCAGTCGAACCGGCCGACCTGGATGGCGCCCCTGAATGAAATTGCAACTCCCCAACTCGAATCGCCGTACGGCGCTGTTATTAATTGCGTGCGTCACCATTGCCGGTCTGGCAGGCTGTCGCTTTACCAGTGACACGTCTTTTGACGAGGCTCCCTCTCAGCGGCGCAGCGCCGAGGTGCGGCTGGCCGAGGCGGCCGGCGACCACTGGCCCGGTTTTCGGGGCGTGAACGGCACCGGCGTCAGCTCCGCGGCCAATCTGCCGGCTACCTGGGACGACCGCCTCGGCGTGCGGTGGTCGACCGCCGTGCCGGGCGTCGGCAATTCATCGCCGGTCGTGTGGGACGAACGCATCTTTCTCACAACTGCCGACGAGAATCGCCAACTCAAGTTACTCTGCTACGATCGAGCCGATGGCGCGCTCCGCTGGCAGCAATCGGCCGGCCATGCGACGGGCCGCCGTCATGCGAAGAACGGCGACGCCTCGCCCACGCCGGTGACCGATGGCAATCGAGTGTTTGCTTTCTTCGGCGCGCAAGGAATGCTGTGCTGCGATCTCGACGGCAACCTGCTGTGGCACCAGTCGCTGGGGGACGCCGATCATCCCTGGGGCATCGCCAGCAGTCCCATCCTGTTCGATGATCTGGTCATCCAGCTTTACGACGGCGAGCCGGTAAGTTCCCTGATTGCGATGAAGCAGGCGACGGGGGAAATCGCCTGGCGAACCACCCGCGACAGCACCGGGTGTTGGAGCACACCGGCGGTCATGGCCTATGGTGAGGGCGCCAGCCAGACCTTCTCGGTGATCGTCAACGGCACCGGTTGCGAACGTCCCGACGAGGGATACATCATTGCCTACGATCCGCGCACCGGCGCTGAGCAGTGGCGGGTCCGCGGCGCGTCCGACGCGGGTGTCCCGGCCCCGCTGGTAGTGGGCGACATGGTGGTGGTCGCCAGTGGCCGCAGAGGAAACATCATGCTGCTGCATCCGTCGACCGACGGCGACACAGCCCCTTCCGGCGCGCGCGATCGCTCAACCGCCGCCTGCGAAGTGATGTGGACGATACCCCACAGAGGACCGTTCGTCCCGACCGGCGTGGTCTACGAAGGATTGCTGTACCAGATTGGCGATCAGGGGGTGTTCACCTGCTACGACGCCGCGACCGGCAAGACGATCTACGAACAGCGTCTGCCAGGCAACTACAGCGCGGGACTGATCGCCGGCGACGGCAAGATTTACGCAACCAACGAGGAGGGGCGAAGCTACGTGGTGCGGGCCGGGGCGTCCTACGAGTTGCTCAGCACCAACGACTTGCACGCACCGGTATTGGCTACTCCGGCGGTAGCCGGGGGCGATCTGTTTGTCCGCACCGACCGGCAATTGTTCTGCATTCCCGCCCAGTTGCCCGAGCCGGCCAGCGTGAACGAGGCGGCCCCCTTCGAGAATGGTGACGATCCGCCTGACCAGGCGCTGCGGTAAGTTGCCGGAAGGCGTCGAGTTCGGTATGGTCGAGGTAGTATTTCCACGTCGCTGCATTCACCGTCCCCAGTGAACCGGCGATTGACACCCCCCACGGACCATCCGCCCATGAGCAACTCTCCTTCGACTGGAGCGACCGATTTGGAGGCCGCCCAGCAAGTCGCCCGCGACAAGCTCGACGCCCATGCTTACGAAATTGTGCAGTGGCATTTTCATGAATCGACCGGCTGTCCGTTCTGGTTGAACTACGCCCGCGAAGAACTCACGTTTGATCCGCTAAAGGAAATCCAAACATTCGACGACCTGAAGAAATTCCCCGAGTTTCAGGATGAATGGCTCCGCGGCGGGCCGGTGCGACGGTGGGTGCCCAAGGGATACGCCGACAAGCCGGTCTATGTGTTCGAGACCGGCGGCACGACCGGCGTGCCCAAGAGCCGCGTGGTTATTGACGACTTTCGCATCGACTACGAGTTGTTTAGCGATACGCTGCCGGAGGAACATTTTCCCAGGGGGGCCAACTGGCTGATGCTCGGCCCCAGCGGCCCGCGACGCCTGCGGTTGGCGGTGGAACACTTGTGCCAATATCGCGGCGGTATTTGTTTTTGCATCGATCTCGATCCCCGCTGGGTGGTCAAGCTGATCAAAAAAGGCTGGATGGATCATCTCGAAGAGTACAAGAAGCACTGCGTCGAACAGGCGCTGACCATTCTCGGCGCCGGGCACGACATCAAATGCATGTTCACCACGCCGAAATTGCTCGAAGCACTCGCGTTGGGATTGGAGGACCGTGGCGAATCGATCGCGGGCGTCGGAATCACCGGCATCTTTTCGGGCGGCACGGAGTTCACGCCGCAATGGACTCGGTTCGCCACCGAGGAGTTTCTCGACGGCGTCTACATGACTCCCACTTACGGCAACACGCTGATGGGGCTGGCCGCCAGCAAGCCCGTCACGGCCGAGGATGGATACAAAATCAGCTACTATGCTCCGCAGCCGCGGGCGGCGATCGAGGTGGTCCGCTTCGACAACTATGACGAAGTGGTCCCCTACGGCGAAACGGGCCGCGTGAAGTTGACCACACTCACCAAGGAGTTCTTCGTGCCCGGCTTTATGGAGCGAGACGAAGGCGAACGCGAGCCGCCGTTCGCAAAATATCCCTGGGACGGGGTCAGCGGAGTACGGCCTTTCCATGAGTTCGCCACGGGAACGACGGTGGGAGTATACTAGCGCTTTGTTCTTGCTCTATTGGAAAGTTAGCCATGCTTCAAATGCGGAGTGCGGAATGCGGAATGGGGCGCTAGCGGTCTACAGCGCGAACCTGTGTCCAAACCGCTTGCGCCCCATTCCGCACTCCGCATTCATTTACAACATACAACCTGCAACATCCAACATCTACCATGCTCAACATTCCCGCCATCCGCTGGGGCAAGCCGTACGAGTCGCTGGAAGTCGCCGAGATTCAGCATTTCGAGACGGGCGAGCCGATCGCCAACATTTCGCAGACCAACGGCGGCTTGGTGCAGCGCGATATGCGCAAGGCACAGCAAGCCCGCGACGTGCTCCGCGATTTCACGTGCGACGCTCTGATCGACAAGTTGGGCGAGGCGGCTGAACTGTACATGACGGCCGATCTACCGCTGGGAGACGGCGTGCAGTCTCCGGACGATTTCGTCCGCGCGCAATCGGCCTCCACCGGTCTGCCGGAAAAAATGTGCCGCGCAAACATGAAGAAGAACGCCTTCGTGATGAGCAACATGCGGCAGATTCTGGAATGCCTGACGCGGGGACTCGACTTGTCGATTCTCTCACGCGGTTTTGGCGCGGAAGGCCGCGGGCCGATCGTCAGCTTCCAGGCTCAGTCGCCCGTGCTCGGGTTGGTGCTGCCGTCGAATTCGCCCGGCGTGCATACGCTGTGGCTGCCTGCGATTCCGATGCAGATCGGCCTGGTGCTCAAACCCGGCTCGCAGGAGCCGTGGACCGCCTACCGCGTGGTCAGCGCCTTCACGCAAGCCGGTATTCCGGCCGAGGCTTCGTCGCTGTATCCCGGCGGGCACGACGTCGGCGGCGCCGTGATGACGCATTGTCCGCGGAGCATGATCTTCGGCGGGTTGCAAACCATTGAGCAGCACAAGGGAAACCCCAAGGTGCAGGTCCACGGCCCCGGCTTCAGCAAGGTGCTGTTGGGGGAGGACGCCTGCGACGACTGGGAGCAGTATCTCGACCTGATGGTCGAAAGTGTCTACAGCAACGGCGGGCGTAGCTGCATCAATGCCTCGTCGATCTGGACGCCGCGCCACGGCAAGGAAATTGCCGCCGCCTTGGCCGAGCGGCTCGGGCCGATTGAACCCGCCCCAGCGGCCGATCCGCAAGCAGGCTTGGCGGCGTTCACACAGCCGGAAGTCGCCCGCGGCGTGTGGCAAGCAGTCGAAAAGGATTTGGCCGCGGACGGCGTGAGCGACATGACCGGCGACTATGGCGAGCGCCTGGTGGACAAGGAGCGGTATGCCTATCTACTGCCAGTGGTGGCTTTTGCGGCCTCGCCGGAGGCGCCGATCGTGCAGAAGGAGTATATGTTCCCGTTCGCCACCGTCGTAGAATGTCCGCAGGAGAAGATGCTGGAAAAGATCGGCTACACGCTGGTCTGTTCGGCGATCACCGGCAACGAGCAGTTTCGCCGGCAGTTGACCGATGCCGTTCACATCGACCGGCTCAACATCGGTGCCATCCCCACCAACAAACTCGACTGGCTGCAGCCGCACGAAGGCAACATAGTCGACTTCCTGTTCCGCCAGCGAGCCTACCAACTAGCGGAGTAAGAAATCCGAAGGTTGTAACTCCAAGCTCGTATCACTTCAGCCATCTGAAGTATTCGGACGGCGGAAGAATCTGGCAAAAAGATTTTGGGGCAGAAAAATGAAGAATACTTGAAGGAGCTTGGCTGCCAACCGCATCCTTTAACCTCAGCCATTCGGAAGACAAAAGTGCATCGTAGCGGTAAGATCGGGATTACTCTTCAACGGGCGATCCATTCGGCCAACATATTTTTGCCCTCCAATCTTTTTGCCAGTTCCTGAAGCAGTTAACCCAGTTCGTCCAGTCACCGGCATGACTTCACTCGGCTGAAGTATTACCCAAAATCTAATGTTGAAATCGCAAGCAAAATTCGTGTATCGAATGTTCCAATGCCATGAAAACGTCGCGATCGATTTTGGTCATTCGGATTTCGAATTTGTTTAGGATTTCGATATTCGAATTTAGACCACCACGACCAAGCCCACCGCCCGACGTTCCATCCCATGCAATCCTTCCAACTGCACTTGCCGGTTCGCATTATCTTCGGTCCTGGAACGATCGACGAGCTGGGCGCCGTTGCCGCCGAGTTGGGCGCCAAGCGGGTGATGGTGGTCAGTGATCCGGGCATCGTCGCCGCGGGACATGCGCCGCACGGCATGGATTCGCTCAAGCGCGCCGGTCTCACTCCCCTGCTCCACCAGGACGTGCATGAAAATCCCTCGACCGCCGATATCGAGCGGGGCGTGGCGGTGGCGCAGGCGTTTCAGCCTGATCTGATCGTCGGCCTTGGCGGCGGTAGTTCGATGGATTGCGCCAAAGGCATCAACTTCATCTACACCAACGGCGGCCGGATGCAAGACTATTGGGGCGTCGGCAAGGCCAAGCTGCCGCTGCTGCCGATGATCGCCGTGCCCACCACGGCCGGGACCGGCAGCGAGTCGCAATCGTTCGCCTTGATCTCCGATTCTGAAAGCCACGTGAAGATGGCCTGCGGCGACAAGAAGGCGGCTTTTCGCGTCGCGATCCTCGATCCGCAGTTGACTCTCTCGCAACCACGCGATGTGACCGCGCTGACTGGCATCGACGCCCTCTCGCATGCACTCGAGACCTATGTATCGACCAAGCGCAACCCCGTTTCGCAGATGTTCAGCCGCGAGGCATGGCGGCTGCTCAGTGGCAGTTTTCAGCGGGTGTTGCAGGAGCCGAGCGACCTGGAAGCCCGCTCGAACATGCAGCTTGGCGCCTGCTATGCCGGAATGGCAATCGAGCACTCGATGCTCGGAGCGGCGCACGCACTGGCCAATCCCTTGACCGCCCGCTACGGAACGATCCACGGTTCGGCCGTGGCGTTAGTGCTGCAACATGTGATTCGCTACAACGGCGAGCAGTTCGATCCCTGGTATCGCGAGTTGTTGGGCGCATCGGAGAACGGCCATCTGCCACCGGCCGACAGCGGCGCCGCGGGGCTGGCTGATTTTATGGGGCAATTGATTGAACAAGCCGATTTGCCTACGAGGCTCACGGCGATCGGCGTGGAAGAAAACGTGCTGCCGGAGTTGGCCCGACATGCGGCCGAACAATGGACCGGCAACTTCAATCCCCGCCAGGTCGGGCAGGCCGAACTACTGGAACTCTATCGGCGCGCAATGTGAACGCGAAGACATGATGAATAATCGCAATACCTTATCGGCCCAATGCTCGATCCGGCCCGCCCTGCGCTGGTTGCCTCTTGCGCTCGTCACGCTTGGCCTGCTATCCGGTTGCCGGAATCAGGAGCGATCGCCCGCCGACGCCCCGGACGAACAACCCGCCGCGACGGCCGGGGACGCCGCTTCGAGCGTCGATGCCGCCAAGGAAACCAGTAGTCCAACCTCCCCTGCGAACCAACCCGCCGCCTGGCCGTTGTTCCGTGGCAACCCGGCCGGCACGGGCGTGGCCGACGGCCGGTTGCCGGAGAAACTGGAACTCGTCTGGAAGTTCAAGCCGGACGCTGAGCGAAGCAGCTTCCAGACGACGGCCGCCATTGTCAACGGCATGGTGTTTATCGGCGACGCGCACGAAAAACTGTATGCCCTGGACCTGGCCAACGGCGAAGTGAAATGGTCGGCCTCGGCTGAACTCGGCTTCATCGCCCCGCCCGCGGTCGACGACGGACGTGTGTTTGTCGGCGGCGGCGACAATGTATTCTACTGCTTCGATGCCGCAACCGGCGACGAATTGTGGCGGTACGAAGCGGGCGGCGAGATCAACGCCGGAGCGAATTTCTATCAGGAGACCGTGCTGTTCGCCGCCCAGGACGGAAATTTGTCGCGGTTGAACAAGGAGAATGGCGAAGTCGTCTGGCAGTTCAACATCCAAGCCGAAGGGGGCATCCAGTGCATGCCGACGCTGGGCGGATCGCATGTCTTCTTCGCCGGCTGCGACGGGCTGTTTCACGTGCTGAGCATCACCGATGGAGAAGACTTGGCGGCGGTCGATATCGGCGGTCCCTCGCTCTCCTCTCCGGCCATTCGCGACGAGGTCGCCTACCTTGGCACCGAGGACGGCAACGTGCTGGCGGTGAACTGGCAAAAGCCTGAAGTGGTATGGACTTACCGCAGCGAACGCGGCAATCAGGCGTACCGATCCTCGGCCGCGGTGGATAACGACGTGATTATCGTCGCTGGGCGCGATAAGATGGTGAGAGCACTGCGGCCGGCCGACGGCGAGCCGTTATGGCAGTTCGCGGCCAGGGCGCGCATCGATTCGTCTCCGGTGATTGTCGACGAGCGGGTGTTCGTTGGCGCTTCCGATGGTCGCGTCTATGGACTCGACAAGACCAGTGGCGAACTCGTCTGGCAATACGACGCCGGCGGAGATTTTATCGCCAGCGTCGCCGTGGCCGAGGGCAAACTGGTCATCGGCAACGACGACGGCACGGTGTACTGTTTCGGAGAGCAAAACAATTGACCCTAGGAAGTCCGTATTGCGGTTAGCTCCGCATTCCGCACTCCGCATTCCGCATTGGCACCGTATGGCCACCGACACCGTAAAGACCGAAGTTGGCAGTTACTTTATTTCCAACTACCCCCCGTTCTCGCAATGGAACGAGAGCTATTTGGACGCCGCCCGCGAGGCGTTCGCCGCGCCGCCGGCCGACGTGCCGCTGGGGCTGTATCTACACATTCCCTTCTGCCGCAAGCGGTGCAAGTTCTGCTACTTCAAGGTCTTCACCGACAAGAACGGCGGCGAGGTGGAGGAGTATCTGGCGGCGCTCTCCAAGGAAATCGAACTAGTCAGTCGGCAGCCGGTGATGGGGGGCCGCCCGTTCCGCTTCGTTTATTTCGGCGGCGGCACGCCCTCGTTTCTGGGGCCGCGGCAGTTGGAGTCGCTGGTCGACCGGCTGCGCGAGAACATCGATTGGTCGGCAGCCGAGGAGGTCACCTTCGAGTGCGAGCCGGGCACGCTCAAGGAGTCGAAGGTCAAGACGCTCAAGGAGCAAGGCATCACCCGGCTGAGCCTCGGCGTGGAAAATTTCTCCGACGCCGTACTCGAAGAGAACGGCCGCGCGCATCTCTCAGCCGAGGTCTACAAGGCCTGGGAATGGATCGAGAACACCGGCTTCTACAACGTCAATATCGATCTGATCGCTGGAATGGTGGGCGAAACGGACGACAACTGGATCGATAACGTGCGGCGGACGATCGAGCTGTCGCCCGATAGCGTGACCATTTACCAGATGGAATTGCCGTACAACACGGTCTACTCCAAGGACATGCTGGGCAATCAGAAGGAAAGCCCGGTCGCCGACTGGAAGGCCAAACGCCGCTGGGTCGATTTCGCTTTCAATGAATTGGCCAATGCCGGCTACAGCGTCAGTAGCGCCTACACGATGGTCAAGGACTCCAGCAAGGTGAATTTCAGCTATCGCGACAATCTGTGGAACGGCAGCGATCTGTTGGCGACCGGCATCGCCAGCTTCGGCCACGCCAGCGGCGTGCATTACCAGAACAAGCCGGAATGGGCCGACTACATTGGCGCGCTTGACCGCGGCGAACTGCCGCTAATGCGGGCCCACGTGCCGACGCCGCACCAGGCGCTGGTTCGCGAGATGATTCTGAACCTCAAGAAGGGCTATCTGGAACTGGGCTACTTCCGCGACAAGTTCGACACCGACGTGATCGAGGAATGGCGCGACGTGTGGCGTCAGTACGAGGACGAAGGCTTCGTCGAGTCGATCGACGAGGAGCGCGTCACCCTCTCTCGGGCCGGCCTGCTCCGCGTCGACGCACTGCTGCCGGCATTCTTCGAGCCGGAACATCAGGGGGTTAGGTATACTTAAAGGCCAGTGGGGAATGCGGAATGGGGGGGGG
>JBBDLY010000441.1:0-2279 GCA_040878585.1 Pirellulales bacterium | reverse complement strand
CGTGCGACCTCCTGCTCCCAAAGCAGGCGCTCTAGCCAGGCTGAGCTACGCCCCGAGGCGGCCGATTGGCGGACTTCTTATATTATCTGCCTTTTGACGGGGGCTATGCGAAGTCCGTTGATGCAATAGTAACCGTACCAGGGGACGACGGCAATCGGGCTGGGCAGGTTCGCACGGCTTCTCGACTCGGAGAGTCGAGCAACGGTCAGCCAACCATTTTCTGTTCGCCGCCGCCGAAGAATTCCCGCAGTCGTTCGAATTCCTCGTGGCTGCTGAAGTGAACCACGATCCGCCCCTTCCCTTTGCTGCTCTGCTTGATGTCGACCTTGGCGCCCAGTAGCTTGCGGAATTCCGACTCCAGGCGGGCTACCTGCTTGCTGCGGGTGGCCGGTTGATTCTTGGCCGGACGGGTGGTGCCGTCGGCGGCGACCACTTGCAGCTCGCCGTCGGCGGCCCGGATCATCTCCTTGACGGCCTCCTCCGTCGCCCGCACGCTGAGCGATTCGCTGCGAATCCGCCCGCAGAGGGCGATCTGCTCTTGTTCCTCTCCCAGCGGCAAGAGCGCCCGGGCGTGTCCGGCGGATAGTTCGCCCGCTCGAACCGCTTGCTGGACCGGCTCCGGTAGCTCCAGCAAGCGGATCAAGTTGGCGACCGTCGAGCGGTCGATCGAGAGCCGCTTGGCAAGCTCCTCCTGCGGGCACTGAAACCGCTGCAGGTAATTCTGAAACGAGACCGCCTTTTCAAGGGGTCCGAGATCCACCCGCTGGAGATTCTCCACAATGGTCAGTTCGGCGACTTCGCGATCTTCGGCATAGCGGACCTGGGCCGGTACGGTGGTCCAGCCGGCTTGAGTGGCGGCCCGCCAGCGGCGTTCGCCGGAGATCAACTGAAAGCGATCGCCGGCGGGACGCACCACCACCGGTTGCAACACGCCGTGCTGGCGGATGCTTTCGGCCAGTTCCTTGATCTCGGCGGTGTCGAACTCGGTGCGGGGCTGGAACGGATTCGAGTCGATCTCGTACACGCTCAGGTGATGCACCTGGTTGTTGTCGTGGGCGACAAGCTGTTCGGGCGTAGGATGCACCACGGGCGCCGCCGGCGTGGCGATCGGCTGAACCGCTTCGATCTGCGTCGCCTCGAACGGGGCCGCCGCGCTGGGCGGTTGAGGCAACGCCTCCGTCATGCGGGGCGCCGAGTCGGCGACGGCCGCCGGCTCGTTGCCATGATTCTCTTCCGGCTGCACGGTCTTGCCCAGCAGTGCTTCCAATCCGCGACCCAATCGACGTTCTCTACTCACGTTCCATTACCTCCATGCAAAGTTCAACGTATGCCCTGGCGCCTCGCGTGCGGGGGCCGTAATCGAGGACCGACCGTCCATGACTGGGGGCCTCGGCCACGGCAACGTCGCGGGGAATTACCGTATCGAATACAATCTCGCCAAAGAAATCTCGCACTTCCTCGTCGACCTCGCGGGTCAACTCCAAGGAGTCGTCGTACATAGTCAGGACGATGCCGCCGAATTCTAATCGGCTATTCGGTTGCTGCATCACCTGACGAATTACCTCGATCATCTGGGCCAACCCTTCCAGCGCGAAATACTCGCATTGGATCGGCATCAATATCTCCGTGCTGCTAGCCAGTGCGGTCCGCGTCAGCGCGCCGAGCGAAGGAGGACAATCAATCAAAACATAATCGTAGTTGGTCAAGCCGGCCGCCAGATGCCGGCTTAGCACTGCGCTGTGCCGGTGGTCTTCCTGGGTCAGCGACTCGACGTCCTGAAAGCTGCGGCTGCCAGGCAGAATCTCCAAGCCGGTGGTGGCGGTCTTGAGAATCGCCTCGCGGAGCGGCTGCTCGCTGACCAGCGGATGCCGGGCGGTCGGCTGCATGCCGAGGCCGGTGGTGGCGTTGCATTGGGGATCGAAGTCGACCAGCAACACCCGTTCGCCCGCCTTGGCCAACCCGACGGCCAGGTTGACGCTGGTGGTCGTCTTGCCGACGCCCCCTTTCTGATTGACCACGCAAAATATCCGACCCACGCAAGGATGCTCCAATGAAGTGTCGCAGGACAAAAGCGGGTAGCTTGCCAATACAAGCACGACGCGCGAGCGAGTGGGTCGCGCCGCAGTTCGCTTGTCCTTCGGAACTCGCTCGCTGGCGCGCAGTGCTTGTATCTCTTTGGAGAAGGAAGCCCTTCTCGCACCGCTTCTCGACTCGGAGAGTCGAGCAACAGTGGGGCGGGATTGTAACCACGGAGTACGGATTGGCCCAACGGCAGTTTT
>JBBDLY010000440.1:0-2289 GCA_040878585.1 Pirellulales bacterium | reverse complement strand
GAGATCGAGCCGATGTGCTTGAGCACGTCGGTCACTTGAATCGGTTCGCAAGCATGTTCGCCGATATACTTGACCGCCGCCGCGACGTAGGAATCCTCAATCGCCAGCGTGTCGGTCGACTGCCGAGTGATGACGCCCGCCGGTGGCAGCCAGGTCTGCTTGCGAACGGGACGTCCGCCCGCCGACATCATCTCGGCCAGTATTTCCGCGGCCCGATAGCCGACGCGAATACCCGAGTGATCGAGGCTGGAGAGCTTCGGCGAACTGATCTCGGCGGAGAGCTGATCGTACTCGCCGCCAAGTACGGCCACTTCATCGGGTACCGGCACGCCTTCCAGTTGGCATGCCTCAGTCAATTGTCGTCCGCGGACGTCCTCGAAAGTCAACATGCCGATGGGCTTGGGCAGCATCGCCACCCACCTTCGCAAAGCGTTCATTTCCTGCTGCCAGTTCCGCTCCTCCAACTCCGACCCTTGAAACAGATGCACGGTGAAACCGCGCTCTTTGAGATATTCGACGAAGGCGTGTCCGTAACGGTCAACGAAGTTCGGCCGGCGATTGGAGGGACAGTAGGCGAAGTGGCGATAGCCGCGATCGAGGAAATAGTCGGCCGAGATATGCGCAGCCTTGACCGCGTCGGCGCTGCATTGCGGAATGGCGCCCAGACCGTATTCATACCAGGAGACGTTGACGGCGGGAATCTTCAGCTCGATCAACTGCGCAGCCAACGCCTCGTGCGTCACGCGGGCGATTACGCCGTCCCCCTCCCACGCCTCCGGCAGCAGCAGTCGTTCACGTTTGCCGCGCGGCTCGATGAAGAACTGCCAAGGTCCATGCGCCTTGGCAAACTCGGCCACGCCGCGAATGACGTCGCTCCCCCAAGAGGTCGACGTTTCAACCAACAGCGCCACCCGCTTGCGAGGTCGCTCTCGATTTATCATGTCAGCCTCGCAGCTACAACGAACAGCGGCCAGCACCACCAACGTGCGCACAACGTCAAAAGTTTTATGGCATAGCGGTCGGTGAAAGCAAGCGGCACTTTCGCCGGTTTGCGGAGAAAAAGCACTCTAAACCGTTGATTTGGAATAAGTTAGCAATGTTGCTGAATTTTTGGTTAATGGAGGGCGTTGCGCAATCAGGCAAAAACATCTGCGCATTTCTACCGAAGCTGGCAGCTTCAGCCAGGTGATGTCCCCACGTGGCGGACGCTGCCAGCGTCTGCTGCACGAGAGAAAGCTCGCAAGCTCACCCCGGTCCCGCGCAATGACTGTTGGTAAACAACAGTCCCTGTTCGGCCAGCTTGTCGATGTGCGGAGTCTGCGCCTGCGGATGCCCGGCGAGCGGCTCGATTCAGTCGTTCAGGTCGTCGATGGCGATGAACAGGACGTTGGGGCTTGGCGAATCGCCGAAGACAGTTGAACCTGTATATATCAGAATAGCCGAGAGAGATGCTACAAAACGAAATACGATGGCGATCAAGATGACGTTCCTTGTAAATACTCGCAACTTTACCGTGAACCGACGGCGTTTAATTGAGTCCGTCGTCCGACAAGCGATTGTAGTCGCTCTTCAAGAGACAGCGAAATGAAATCTGTGCCCTCAACCTTCGACATCATTTTGGATCGCAGCATCCGCGGCACTAACTATCAACACTGCGTTGATTGGGCCGTCGATCAACTGATCGATGGCATTGAAACCGACTACGTTTGCCGGTTGGCTGGCCAATTGCCACCATACGACCATGACCTGATTGGTGTATTGCGGGACCAAGCCCTGGTTGAGCTTGGGTTTGATGTCGGCGACGAAGAACGCTTGTTCTGTCAGTCGATAGCACGGGCAATAGGCAGAGATCGTTTTTCCGACGAGTGTCTAAACGAGTTGCTTGAATGGGCGCGATTGATCTACCTGAAGCATTATTCCTCGAAACTGCACTCGTTGTACCTTCTCTTTCATGCGCGGCGAGGTCTCGACACGTATGGCGAGCAACACTATTTGGAAAACTTCTCTGATAGCAATCGAGACGAACTAACCCAAAAGGTTTTGGACGAATTCATTACTAAATACGGGGAGTAACCCCGTACCGCTTGCAGCTATGCCTCAAAACTCCAGCTCGATCTGCTTCAGCCGATCCTCGGTCGCCTGCATCAGGGCGTCTTCTTCCGCTTCGTCCTTGGCTACATACGTCACCGAGAACCGCAGGAACGCTCCGGCGTTGTCCCACGGCACCGTGCAAATCGATTGCTCGGTGATCAGGTACTGGCTGGCCGCCTCGCCGCTGTCGAAGGTCGG
>JBBDLY010000439.1:0-2291 GCA_040878585.1 Pirellulales bacterium | reverse complement strand
CGATCATGTTGAAATTGCTCGAAGCGGGCAAGGACGTCGTGACCGCCAACAAGGCGCTGCTCGCCGAGCATGGACCGGAACTGTTCGACCGCGCCCGCGAGCTGGGGCGCTCGATCGCGTTCGAGGCTTCCGTGGCCGGGGGCATCCCGATCGTGGCCGGCATCAGCCAGAACCTGTCGGCCAACCAGATCGAATCGCTGCACGGCATTCTCAACGGCACGAGCAACTTCATCCTAAGCCAGATGGAGGAGCACGACGCCGATTACCAGTCGGCCGTGGCCGAAGCCCAGCGACTCGGCTACGCTGAAGCCGACCCGACGATGGACGTCGATGGCAGCGACGCGGCGCAGAAGCTGGCGATTCTCGCGCATTTGGCATTCGGCGCGCGCGTGCACTGGCGCGACATTCCCCGGCAAGGGATCGATACGCTGCAACCGGCCGACATGAAATTCGCGGGCGAGTTGGGCTACCGCATCAAGCTGCTGGCTGTGGCCGAGATGAACCACGGCGGCCTGGAACTGCATGTCTCGCCGCAATTGGTCAAGATCGGCCAGCCGCTGGCCGAAGTTCGCGACGCCTACAACGCGATTCGCGTCGTGGGAGACGCCGTCGGCCGATTGTGGTTCCACGGTCTCGGCGCCGGGCAGATGCCGACCGCCTCGGCGGTGGTGGCCGACTTGATCGACACCGTGGTCGGCCGCACGGCGATTACCTTTCGCAACCTGGAATTGTGGTCGGAACGGCCTGCCAGGGTGTTGCCGCGAGAGTATGAGCAATCGCGGAGTCGGTTCTATCTGCGATTCGACGTCGACGATCATCCCGGTGCCCTGGCGCAGATCGCCGGCGCGCTGGGCAAATATGAAGTATCGATCGCATCGGTAATGCAACACGAGGACCTGGACGGTGTGGGAGTCGTTCCGCTGGTTATCATGACCCACCACACCAGCGAAGGCGCCAGCCGACGAGCAGTCGAAGCGATCGACAAACTAGAGCAAGTACGGTCAAAGCCAGTGCGGATTCGAGTCCATGACTGAGGAGTAGTTATTGCTTATTGCTTGTTGCTTGTTGCTTATTGCTTATTGCTTATTGCTTATTGCTGAAACCTGAAACCTGACCCCTGATCCCTGACCCCTCATGAAATACGCCATTGTCATTCCCGACGGTTGTGCCGACGAGCCGCAAGAGTCGCTCGGCGGCAAGACACCGCTGGCCGCGGCCGATACGCCGGCGATGGACGCCATCGCCGCCGCGGGTCTGGTCTGTCGAGCCAGCCACGTGCCGGCATCGTTGCCGCCGGGGTCCGACGTGGCCAATATGAGCCTGTTGGGCTACGATCCGCTGAAAGTCTTTTCCGGCCGCGCCCCGCTGGAGGCGGCCGCCCAAGGGATTGAACTTGCTCCGGAAGATTGGGCCATCCGCTGCAATTTGGTGACGATCGAACACCAGACAATGCGCGACTTCACCGCCGGCCATATCTCGACCGCCGAAGCCGCCTTGCTGTTGGCCGACCTGCAAGACGCCGTCGCCGCCAGCGACTTGCCGTACAAGGATGCGTTGCAGTTTACACCCGGCGTGAGCTATCGCAATCTGTTGCTGTGGCGCGGCGGGCGCTCGCCGGCGCCGTTCAGCCAGGATACTCGCACCGTGCCGCCGCACGACTTGACCGACAAGAGCGTGATCGACGACCATCCCCGCGGCCCGGGCGGCGACGCGCTGATCGAGTTGATGACCCTCAGCATGCATCTGTTCGCCGATCACCCGGTCAATGAAAAGCGGATCGACGAAGGCAAACTGCCGGCGACCAATGTCTGGCTGTGGGGGCAGGGAAGCACGCCGAAGTTCGAGCCGTTTGCCCAAGTCTATGGATTGAAGGGGACGATGATCACGGCGGTCGATCTGCTCCGCGGGCTGGCTTCGTTGATTGGCTGGCAGCGAATCGAAGTGCCCGGTGCGACCGGCTACACCGACACTGACTACGCCGCGAAAGGCCAATACGCGATTAACGCCTTGCCCGAGACCGACATCATTTGCGTCCACGTCGAAGCAACCGACGAGGCTTCGCACGAGGGCGATTTGGCCGCCAAGATGCAGGCGTTGCACGAAATCGACCAGAAGATCGTCGCTCCGCTGCACGCAGTCCTAAAAGCCCAAGGCGACTACCGGATCATGGTGCTGCCGGACCATCCCACGCCGGTCCGCACCAAGACGCACAGCCACGGCGCGGTTCCGGTGGCGATCTGCGGCAGCGGAGTCGAAGTCGACGACAACACAACCTACAGCGACGAAGTCGC
>JBBDLY010000438.1:0-2309 GCA_040878585.1 Pirellulales bacterium | reverse complement strand
ATCAGCAAGCCGGTGACGGGATCGGTCTCGCCGGTACGGTATCTTTCCCTGAGTGCTTTGTCGATCGATAGCGTCGACAGCGGGTGCGAGCTTTGCGCGTTTGGAAACCAGCCGTTCACGTAGGGCCGCACCATGTTGATGTTGACATAAAAGTAGAGCGGCATGATCGGCACTTCGTCCATCAAGATTACTTCCGCTTCGCGCAGCAATTGATAGCGCCGCTGAGGATCCGATTCGCGGGCCGCCAGTTCGCGAATGAGCTCGTCGTAGCGCGCGTTGGACCAGCCGGTCTGATTGTTGGCGCCGTCGGTGACGAACATATCGAGAAACGTATTGGGGTCGGGATAGTCACCGATCCAGCCCGATCGGGCGATCACATATTTCTGCTGATTGACGGTATCGAGATAGGTGCCCCACTCCTGTTGGGCCAGGCTCGCGGTGACTCCCAGATGACTTTGCCACTGGCTTAGAATGAACTCGGCAATCGTTCGATGCCCCTCGGCGTTGTTGTATAGAATCTCAACGGTCGGCAACCCCTTGCCGTCGGCGTAACCCGCTTCCGCCAGGAGTTGCTTCGCTTGCTCCGGATCGAACGAATCACTCCCCACGACGTCGTAGCCAGGCAGACCCGGCGGCACGAAGGAGAAGGCCGGCTTCTGCCCGGCGCGCAACACCGCCTCGACCAATAGCCGCTTGTCGACCGCCATATTCAGCGCGCGGCGAACCTTGGGGTTGTCCAGCGGCGGCCGATTGACGTTGAAGCGGTAATAGTAGGTCTGCAAGCCGGCCGAAATGACGGTATCCTGGCGAAGCTTCAAATCGTCGATCACCGAAGTCGGCGCCGTGGTCGCCCAATCGACCTGATTGTCGATGTACATGTTGAGGCTGGTCGTCGACGACTCCACCGCCAGCGCGTCGATCGACGTCAATTGAACCGTCTCGCGGTCCCAGTAGGTAGGATTCTTGACCATGCGGATGCGATCGCGGATGCGTCGCGACTCAAGCAAAAAAGGCCCGTTGCTGACAATGTTTTTCACCGAGGTCCACTCGGGCACGCCAAACTGCTCGACGCAGGTGCGATTGACCGGGTAGAGCGGATAGAAGGCGGTCAGATAGAGAAAGTACGGCGTGGGGTTTATGAGTTGGACGCGAAACGTCGAGTCGTCAACCGCCTCGATGCCGACCTCGCGAAAATCGAGCAGCACGTTCTTGCAGGCGACGACCGATTGATCGCCTTTCGGCGGCTTTTTGCTGTAGCGGCGATCTTCTCCCTTCACCCGCACGACGAAGATCCGCTGTTTCTGTCGAGCTTCGTCCGCTTCTTCCCGTTGCTCCTTGCTGGCCTTGGCGGGCAGCTTGGGGGCGGGGCCTTCGATCACCTCTTGCAGCGTTCCATGCACGATGGTTCCGCGAGGGAAAAGTTGATCCGCCCGGGGACGGTTGTCCAATTCTACTTCGACCCGATCGCCCGCGGCGACCTCCGACTTATAGTACCGTTCGGCGTTCACCACATAGCTGGTCAGTTGGTATTCATATTTACTGCCGGTCTCCGGATGCAGGAATCGCTGCCAGGAGAACTCGAAGTCGTGCGCGGTGACCGGTTCGCCATTCGACCAGTAAACATCGGGACGGATCTTGAACGTATAGGTCAACTTGTCGTCCGAGAGCGTATGGCTCTCCGCCACGGCCGGCCGGGGCACCATACTGACAAAGGGGCGTTCGACGGGCGGCAGGTCGGGCTGAGGCCCCTGCTCGTCGAAATCGGGTTCCACGCGGTACAGCCCCTCGAAGATCGCGTCGATGATGCGTCCCTCGGGCTGGCCGGAGACCAGTGCCGGGTCGAGCGACTGTGGTTCCGTACCGTTGATGAAGGTAAAGTCGGCCGGCGTCACGGTGCTGAACGAGAAGGCCCAGCCGGTGGCGGCGGCCAGCAGCGCCACAGCAACATAGGGAAACACTCGGCGCGTCGGTGAGATCATGTCGAAGGCCCCGCTTGCGTGTAAGTTCTGCCGCAAGGTGTTGCCGCATAACACCCCGCACGTCTGGACCGCCACCGAAGCGATTTCACTGTTTGGACGACGTACGTCCTCTGTCTGCGAGCCGCTTTACGTTGAATGCGGCCGTATTTGTCACGACGCCGCCCGAGCCGCAAGCCGCCGTCCACTCGCAAACTATCTATCGTAGGCGTCGCCGTGCGATAGATCAACTCTCCATCCGCTCTCGCCCACGGGGGCCGTCGCCGGGCGCCGCATGTGGGGCGCGGCGGATTGACGACAGGCGGCGAGGCTTTTAGACTCAAAGTCCGAATA
>JBBDLY010000437.1:0-2315 GCA_040878585.1 Pirellulales bacterium | reverse complement strand
CAAACCGGGTTTCGCAAATCCCGCACCAACACCTAACGAACCCTGTCCTGCACCCCGAACGAACCACCGTCGGCTTGCTCAGTCTCTGGAGCGTGGCAGAGGCTTTGCTGACGGCGGCCTCTGAGGGCCGCCATACGAGTACGACGGCTCTCCGAAGCCGTCCTGCGAGAAACGACGTTTTCGAGCAGGCCATCTAGCGGGAACAACCGTCGGGTGCTCGTTTGACACCCCCATGCCGCACACCTTAGATTTGAGGCTAATCCGCAATCGACCGGCCCAACGCACTATCTTACGACATGCGCTAAAACTCAGCGGCGCGGCGAGCTGCTCAACTCTTCCTATCCACGGAGACTGTTCTAATGGCTCACGAACATAGCGGGAAACTTGACACCGTGATGCAGGAAAAGCGCGTCTTTCCGCCGCCTGCCGAGTTTTCCCAGAATGCCCACATTGATTCGATCGAAGCCTATCAGCAGATGTGGGACCGGGCCGCCGCCGACCCGGCCGCCTTTTGGGGCGAGTTGGCTCGCCAGGAACTGCACTGGTTCCAGCCGTTCGAGCAGGTACTCGAATGGAACGTGCCGTTCGCCAAATGGTTCGTCGGCGGCAAGACCAATGTCTCCTACAACTGCCTGGATGTTCACCTGAAGGACCGCGGCGACAAGCCCGCCATTATCTGGGAAGGAGAACCGGGCGACACGCGGACGATAACCTACGCCCAACTGCACACGGAAGTCTGCAAGTTTGCCAATGTGCTCAAGGGACTCGGCATTAAGAGGGGTGACATCGTCTCGATCTACATGCCGATGACGCCCGAGTTGGCGATTGCCTGCCTGGCCTGCACGCGAATCGGGGCAATCCACTCGGTGATTTTCGCCGGCTTTTCGGCCGAGGCGATCGCCGATCGCAACCAGGACGCCCAAGCGAAGCTGCAAATCACCAGCGACGGTTCCTGGCGCCGCGGCAAGGAACTGCCGCTGAAGAAGACCGTTGACGAGGCCCTGGCCAAAAGCCCTTCGGTCGAAAACTGCATCGTGCTGCGGCGAACCGGCTGCGCGGTCGAGATGCAAGCCGGCCGCGACCACTGGTGGCACGAATTGATGGCCGCAGCCTCCAGCGACTGTCCCGCGGCGGAACTCGACAGCGAGACCCCGCTGTTTATCCTCTACACCAGCGGATCGACCGGCAAGCCGAAGGGCATCATGCACACCACTGCCGGCTACAACCTCTACACCAAGATGACGTCCAAATGGGTGTTCGATCTGAAAGAGGACGACGTCTACTGGTGTACCGCCGACATCGGTTGGATCACCGGGCACAGCTACATCCTCTATGGGCCGATGAGCAATGGCGCCACTTGCGTCATGTATGAAGGCGCGCCGAACCATCCCGATGAAGGCCGCTTTTGGGAGATCGTCGAGAAATACCGGGTCACCATCTTCTACACCGCGCCGACCGCGATCCGGGCCTTTATCAAGTGGGGCGACGAGTGGGTCGACAAGCACGATCTGTCCAGCCTGCGGCTGCTGGGCACCGTCGGCGAAGGGATCAATCCCGAGGCCTGGATGTGGTACCACCGCAAGATCGGCCGCGAGCGGTGTCCGATCGTCGACACCTGGTGGCAGACCGAAACAGGCGGCATTATGATGAGCCCGCTGCCGGGGGCGATTCCGACCAAGCCGGGCAGTTGCACCAAACCGCTGCCGGGCATTATCCCCAAGATCGTCGACGACGTGGAAGGCGATGAAGTCGAGGTCGGCCACGGCGGCTGGCTGACGATCGAGCATCCCTGGCCCGGCATGCTCCGCGGCATCTGGGGAGACGACGAACGTTTCCAGGAAGTCTATTGGAGCAAGGTGCCCGGCAAGTACTTGGCCGGCGACAACGCCCGTCGCGACGAGGACGGCTACTACTGGATCATGGGGCGGATCGACGACGTGATCAATGTCTCGGGACATCGGCTGAGCACGATCGAAGTGGAAAGCGCCTTGGTCAGTCATCCCGACGTGGCCGAAGCAGCGGTGGTCGGCAAGCCGGACGAGCTAAAAGGCGAATCGCTAGCCTGTTTTGTGACGCTCAAGACCAAGGAGCCAAGCGACGAGCTGCGCAACGAACTGAAGCTGCACGTTCGCAAGGAGATCGGCGCGCTGGCCCAACCCGACATGATCCGCTTCACCGCGTCGCTGCCAAAAACCCGCAGCGGCAAGATCATGCGGCGGCTATTGAAAGACATCGCCAGCGGCAAGGCGGAGGTGGGCGATACGACCACGCTGGAGGATTACTCGGTGCTGGCGAAACTGCAGGATGAGGAGTAG
>JBBDLY010000436.1:0-2316 GCA_040878585.1 Pirellulales bacterium | reverse complement strand
CCGCGACGATTGCGCTGGTCGCTACGATCATTTCCCTCGCGCTGCTGCTATGGCGTAGCGGGCGGCTGCGGGGTACCACGCTCGTCGCCCCTTGGTGCTGGACCATAGCCGCCGTCACGGCCGTCGGCAGCGTGGAGCTACTCATTGCCTGGTGGCAGAGCCAGGCGGGTGAGTCGACTCCACCGGCCGGCCCCTGGCCGGGGTTGTTGAGGCAGGCTGCCGCGGCCCTGACCATTTGTCCCGCGGCGGCCTTGTTGGGCGCCAAGCGTCCGCAGGACCGGCCCTGGCAATTCGTGGTGCTATCGCTTTGGCTGGTACTCTGCCTGCCGGCCGCGCAGTCGGCCCTGTTCGCCTCGCGAAGCACCCTTCTGGACACTATCTGGAACTGCTTTCTCGCCATCCTGTTGCTGGCCGGGCTGTTCAATCACCTCGGCACGCGGTTCTGGTCGGCGGCGATCTGCTGGTTTATCGCTCAGGTCGCCTTGCTCGCGCCCCGGCTACCTGGAATCAGCCGGTTTGACCACGAAATGCTGCCGTTGGCGGGCTTGGTACTGCTGGCATGCTCCCTGATCGCGGTCCGCTGCCTGCCTCGCCCCCGCGTTGCCGCCGGCTGGACGCGGGTTTGGCGCGACTGGCGCGACGCCTACGGACTGCTGTGGGGCCTGCGGGTGGCCGAGCGTTTTCAGGCCACGGCGAAACAACAGCGGGGGAACGTCGTACTTCAATGGGGCGGCTTCACCAACGGCGACCCGCCACGGCCGACCGACGAGGTTCCCGCACCAGCGGCGAGAGCCTTGCGGATGCTGCTGCGGCGGTTCGTCCCGGCCGACTGGATCGAGTCGCGGCTGAAAGAATAGACAACCCGAGCGGGAATTGCTGGCAATTCCCCCTCGTGCCGGTAATAATGCGGGCATGGTCGGCGCAAGGTGTTCGCCTCGCGCAGTAGTATTTGTTGCCCGGAAACTTAATGGAGTACGCACGCAATGACGAAGCAAGTAACTTTGTTGATGGGAATGATCGTAGCGGCGGTAGTCGCCTCGGCAGGTATTTCGGTCGCCTTGGCGGCCGACGAGGAGATTACGGTTAAAGATGTCATGGAGAACGCCCATAAGAGCGGCCTGCTGAAAAAGGTTGCCAACGGGCAGGCGTCGGACGATGAGAAGGCGCAGTTGTTGGCGCTGTACAAGGCGTTGGCCGCGAACGAGCCGCCTCAAGGGGACGCCGATAGCTGGACCGCCAAGACGACGGTGCTGGTAACCGCCGCGCAAGCGGCCGTCGACGGACAGGCCGATGCCGGTGCGATGCTGCAAGGCGCCGCCAACTGCAAGGCCTGTCACGAGGTCCACAAACCGGCCTAAGCGCGTCGGTTTCAGTTCAAATCGTCAACTTCCAACAGGCCGCTTGCGGATCGGCAAGCGGCCTTTTCGCTTCGCAAAGATACGATGTACAACTTTCTCGCTTATCTGCTGCAACCGAGCACGATCATCTTTCTCATTAGTTTGGCGCTGCTTGGCCACGCTCGCTTCCGCGGCACGCCGCTGCCCCGCACGCGACGCTGGTGGGCGGCCTGCCTGCTTCTGTTTTACGTTTATATGACGCCGGCCGCCGGTTACTTCGCTTCGCGAAGTTTGGAGCGACCGTTTCCCATGCAAAAAGTAGACGCCTCCGACTGCGATGCCGTGGTAATCCTCAGCGGCTACGCCTATTACGACGATTTACTTCCCGACGGTCCGATCCTCGGTTGCGATACGATCCGCCGCTGCCTTCGCGGCGACGAGCTCGCGCGCGAATACTCCGAACTGCCGGTCGTGGTAACCGGCGGCAAGCTCGATCCGACCGGCGACGGACCGGCGCTGGCGACGACCATGAAGTCGTTCCTGCTACGTCTGGGAATACCGGAATCGCGAATCGTAACAGAGACCACGTCTACCAACACGCACCAGAACGCTGACCACACCCGCGAACTCCTCGATGCGGATCACCGCCGCATCGTGCTGGTGACCGACGCCTCGCACATGCTCCGCGCCAAGCTGGCCTTCGAGAAGTCGGGCTTCGAGGTCGTGCCCGCTCCGACCGGTTATGCCGCCTTAGGGCAAGGCTGGTCGATCTACGCATTCCTCCCCGACGCCCACGCCGCCGTGGAAGTAAACGCCGCCGCACACGAGTGGATCGGATTGCTGTGGTACAAGCTGCGAGGATGGATTTGAGGGGGGAGGTGTGAGGCTGGAGGTGTGAGGCGTGAGAGGTTGTGAGAAAATCGCCATCCAACATCAGCCGCAGGGCGCTAGCCCCCGGTTGGCGCCAAAAAACCGGCCG
>JBBDLY010000435.1:0-2319 GCA_040878585.1 Pirellulales bacterium | reverse complement strand
AGACGGCTCTCCGAAGCCGGCGTAAGACGGCTCTCCGAAGCTGTCTTACGAGGAACTATGTTCCGAGGAGGCCGCAAGCGCCCAACGCCCCGCGATATCACAAACGGCTCCATCGCAATTGGAACATGAGGGAACAAAGCCCTGGCCCAATGAAGCCGTCGTGCGAGAAACGAGATTTCCGAACAGGCCCTTGGGCGCGTTGCTGGTGCTTGCTCGGAGCGAAGGCTCCGAGCAAGGCGGCCTCGGAGGGCCGCCTTACAACCAACGGCCTCGGAGGGCCGTTTTACTCGTCTTAGCGCGGCAGCTTGCCTTCGGCCAGTTCGTCGTCCCATTCATCCATCAGCGGCCAATCGATGGCACAGGTGCCAAAATCGGCCATGTGGAGATAGGTGTTGAGCCGCTCGATGGTCGTGGTCAGCAACTCGGCATCGTTGCGAAACGCCGGGCCGTGGCTGGGGAGCAGCCATTCGACGTCGCTAGCCCGGATCCGCTCCAGCGACTGGATGAAGGCCTGGATGTCGCTGCCATGATGGGCGTCGATCGCGCCGACGCTGCCATCGCGATAAATGTTGTCGCCGCTAAACAAGAGATTGTCCATGCGAAACGACAATTGGCTGTCGGTATGGCCGGGCGTGTGCCACACTTCCAGTTCGAGTTCTCCCAGCTTGATCTTGTCGCCGTCGTTGACCAGCTTTTCCACTTCCACCGACGGCATGTCGAGATCGATCTTTTGCGCCGCGATTTCGGCGAACGTCTTGATGCGGTCGCCCGTGGCCAGCGGATCGGCGGCCAGCGGATGGGAAGTGACGGGCGCTTTGAGAATCTGCTTCGCCTTGGCAAGTCCTTGGATGTGATCGACGTCGGCATGGGTGGCGATCAGGGTCTGGCACTTCGAGAGCGGAAAATCGAGTTGGCGAATGATCTCGATGATTTCCTCGACCGTATCCTCGTACCCGACGTCGATTAGCAGCCAATCGCTGCCGCTAAAGACAAGGTAAACGCAACAGCCAAGCCGGCGGCCCGCCTGATGGTTCAGTTCAATGACGCCGGGGAACAAGAGCTTGCGTTCGAGCATAAGGAATGCATTGGAATGAGTGTTGCGGAGTAGCTGAATTCGCCAGAATTCAGAAGCGTGCGGGCTAACCCGAATGGTGTTTAATTCGCCGGACTTCAGCCGGCTGCGGAAACGATTCCGCACGTCAGGATTGTAGAACTCGATCGGCCCAGCGACAACCACCGTCGACCGCCCTCTCAGGGTTCTTGCGGCAAGATGGCGGACAATCCCTCGCGATAGCTGGGATAGCGAAGTCGCACTGCGAACTCGGATGTCAGCCGCCGATTGCTGATTCGCTTGTCGGCCGCGCCGCGGCCGGGCGTCTGGCCGGTCTCTTCCGAGGCAACATAGCGGGGCGCGGGGGCGTCGAGCTGCCGCGCGATTTCGGCGTAATAATCGCGCCGCAAGACCGGCGCGCCGTCGCTTACCAGATAAACCCGCGTTGCGCCGCGCCGCGATTCGACCAGCAAGACGACGTCGGCCGCGTCTTCGATATGGATCAAATTCAAATAGCCGTCGCCCGGCGATGGAATCGGAGTCTCACTAAGAATATCGTGCTTGCGCGGCACGCGCCCCGGTCCGTAGAGGCCGGCCATGCGCAGAATCGTGGCCCGCCGGCCAAGTTCGTGCGCGGCGAGCAACCGCTCGGCCGCCAGACATGCCTTGCCGCCGGGCCGTTTCGGCTTGCAGGGCGAGTCCTCGTCGACCCAGCCGCCGTCGTCTTGCGAGTAAACCCCGGTGGAGCTGATGTAGATCAAGTGGCCGGCGGCCGGCGGCAAGCGATCCAGCACGTTTCTGAGTCCGTCGATGTACACTTGCTCGATCGGCTGGCCGGCCGAGCGATCGAAGCCCACCGCGAACAACACCGTTTCGGCCGCCGGCAGGTTCGTGAGCGTGGCCGGATCGGTAACATCCGCCACAATCGCCCGATAGCCGGCGCGCTCAAGCTCCTCGGCCCTGCGCTCGCTACGCGTGACCGCATGGACGGTCTCGCCGGCGTCCAGCCAGCGTCGGCCCACTCGCTCGCCCAAATAGCCGCAACCAAAGATCAGTTTCGCCATGTTCCGCCCTCAAGCAGGTCAGGCGTTCCCGCCTGACCAAAGAAGTGTTAGTGTCGCGGGATCGCAAAGGCTTGCAGCGGCAATGCACTTTCGGACAAATTTCCGAGGCAACGCCAAACGTTCGTTGGTCGGTCGCCAACGGCCGACCTACATTCAGTAGTTCCAATTTTAGACGAAGGACATAGCTGATTGATGGCACATCGC
>JBBDLY010000434.1:0-2328 GCA_040878585.1 Pirellulales bacterium | reverse complement strand
GTTACTTCCAGCTTCACTTGCTCGCCGTCGCGGCGGACGACCACCGGCACCTTGTCGCCCGCTTCGAATTTTCGCAGCGCGCTATCGAAGTCCTCCAAGTTGCCGATGCGGCTTTCGCCAAACTGGATAATCACGTCGCCCCCCTTCAGGCCGCCGCGTGCGGCGGGGCTGTCGCCGGCCACGCCGCTGATGCCGTATCCTTCCCCTTCCTGCGAAAAATTCGGAATGCTGCCAAAGTAAGGCCGCGATCCGCCGCGGCCGACCACCGCGGTTCGCTGGATCTCCTGGTAGGTCGGCGCGGCCTCGGCCGAGGCGATCTCCGTGGTGAAGTCGGCCACCATCGCCGCAATGCGACGAATGCCGGGGACGTTGATTTTCTCGAATACGTCGCTGGGACGGTGATAGTCTTCGTGCGCGCCGGTGAAGAAATGCAGCACCGGAATCTTGCGGGCGTAGAAGGACGCGTGGTCGCTCGGCCCGAAGCCGTCCTCGCTCTTGGTCAGTTTGAATCCATGCTGGGCGTTGAGCCGCTTAATCAGCGCGTCGAACTCCTCGGCCGTACCGGTGCCGTTGATGATCAACTTGTTGTCCTCCAGCCGGCCGACCATGTCCATGTTGAGCATCGCCACGGTTTGATCCAGCGGAAAGAGCGGATTGGAAACATAGTAGTCGCTGCCCAGCAGGCCCCGTTCCTCCCCGGTGAAGGCGATGAAGACCACCGTCCGCGGCAGCTTCTTGTCGAGCGCCGTAAGGTTGCGGGCGATCTCGATCAGCGCGGCCGTGCCGCTGCCATTGTCGTCCGCGCCGTTGTGAATCTCGGTGGAGCCGGGCGATCGAGACGCTTCGCCGCCGTAGCCCAGATGATCGTAGTGGGCGGCCACCACGATCACTTCGTCCGACTTCGGCCCTTCACCTTCGAGTACCGCCACGACGTTCTTGATCTCCGCCCGTTCGCGTTGGATGGCGGTCTCGCCTTCGGCGTTCCAGCCTGTCAGTGCGGCGCTGGCCGGCTGCGGGCCGTGATCGATTTGCCGTTCCAATTCAGACAGCGATTTACCCAACGCCGACTGCACCAGCTTGTCGACCACGCCGCGGCGGGCGTGGACAATCGGTATCGTGCGGCCGTCGGACTGCCCGGCGCGTTCGAACTCGAGCACCGGATCCGAAAGCTGATCGAGTTGTTGGGCAAACTTGTCGATCTGCCTGGCTCGGCGGTTGATCTCGACGCGATAGGCCGCGATTTGGTCCGGCGTGGGGGCTTTCAACTTGTTGAAGTCGCTGTGCGCTTTCGTCAGATCATCCACCTCCACCTGCCAACGCTTTTCGACCTGCTGACGTTGTGATTGCAGATCGGCCTCGGTGGTGACGAAAATAATTGCCGCGGCGCCGTGCTCAAAGGCGTTCGATATCTTGCGGCGAAACAGCGCGTGCTGCGAAGGCTTGGTGCCGTCGAACACGCTGTGCGGATTGTTCTGCTGCGGTTCGTGCCGGAGAATCACGACCGCCTTGCCCTTGACGTCGATGTCGGCGTAATCGTCGTATTCGAGATCCTTAGCCGTGATGCCGTAACCGGCAAATACCAGCGGCAAGTCGAACGCGCCGGAACCGCCTGCCGCCAGCGGCCGGAAGTCTGCGCCCAGTTTCAGGTTGATCGTCTCTTCGTCATGGACAAGTCGCAAGTGATTCTGCTTCTTCGGACCGAGCTTCGCGCTGGTGGTGACCTCGAACGACTGGAACGGTGTTCCGTCGTACAGTTCGGTCTTCAGCCCCAACGCCTTGAACTGCCGCGCGAGATAGTCGGCCGCTTCGTCCAGTCCGGCAGTGCCGATGCCGCGACCTTCCAGTTCGTCGCTGGAGAGATACCGCACCGAATCGGCCAGCCGTTGTTCAATCGCCTCCAGGTTCGTGGCCGTCGCGGTCGTCTCGACGCCGACGGCGGTCGCAAGCAAGCAGGGCCAAGCAAACGCCAAAGTCAAGCACAACAGCACACGCTGACGAAGCCGCGGCGAGGATCGAGCGAATCGTTTCATGGAACTTCCTGTTGGAGTGGTTGTAAGGTAGGCTGTCTCTGCCGACGTCTACGCGAGCCACGGGGCGAGGGTTCGGAGGTGGGTTGCGTGGCGGCAAGGCCAGGCCGCGCCACTCCATGATAGGCGAGGTTTCCCTGTTTGGCAAAACCCGCATGGTAGGCCGGTTTGTTTCGCAATAGGGCAGCGAGAATAGCCCGCAGGGCTTTGATTCCCGGCCGATTCGCCGTAAAATCGACGGATTGGAATACTTCTCCGCGAGGGAGGCCGTTCGTGCCATCGCTCTTCGTTATTCAAGGCC
>JBBDLY010000433.1:0-14238 GCA_040878585.1 Pirellulales bacterium | reverse complement strand
CGTTCCGCAGGGGTCAATTTATGCCCCAATAACGCTTCGGCTGCCCTCACCAAGGCGTCAATGACATTTTGGTCCGTTGCCATTCGTTGGATTCCTCTTCAGAAACACGAGACTGAATTTACGAACCATGATTGTAACGCACTTGCGTTCACGATACGACGTACCCCACTGAAATAGAGTTGTTCAGTGCTCCCAACTTACTCCCATACACACTCTACGAGAGTCGATAATTCAGGTTGGTCAGGCTGCTGGCAGACGTGCCATTCGGTGTTTGCTTATTCTCTAATATCGTACTAATGGCCGATAACTTGCTCAATCTCCAAGTATTTCAACGCCTCCCTCGGATCGACGTACTTCAAGGCCGACATCGGCATTTCATTCAGCTTGAAAGCGACGTCGAACGGCGACAACTCTTCTTCAGCAAGCAGGAACTTCGCACACTGGACCATATCGTTCATCGACCCAGTAACGGAACGGTTCAATGCCATCGAGAACTGAACCATACCGGTTGACGGCGCAACGAAACGGCGATGGATGAACTCCAGGCCGTCGTCGTCCATGACTTCTCTGATCGTGTCCAAAGCCCGACGAAGGAACTGGTTGTCGTCAGTAATCCCTCGGCCGAAAAGCAGCGCCGAGTAGAGCGAGGCGGTGTTGGTCACAATGACGTATTGCGTTCGGTCGGCGGTAAACAAATGCCCCGACCAATCGGCGTACGGATTCTCATCGAGAGGCAACGACTTTGTCGGCTTCTCATGGATCTTGGTAGCGAACTTCTGGGATAGACGGCAGGTCATCGCTACGGGGCCAGCCAGTCTTCCAATCGCAGGCCGGGGATATTCTGGTAGTCGGCCGTGTTGTTGGTTACCAGAGTCAGATTGTGAACCAGTGCGACCGATGCAATCATCAGATCAGCAACCGGCACGACAAGACCGTGCTGAGACAACGCACCGTACAACTTGCCGTACTGCTGGGAACAGGCAGCATCAAAATCCAGCACCGTAACCTCTTGAAGAAGATCGGCGATGAGTGCGTGAAGTCTGGGAGCGTGAGAGTGCTTGTAGGCACCTGCGTAGAGTTCTGCCAGCACGACAGTCGGGATGGCGAGTTGTCCTGCGTACTGGAAGAAGCGATGAGCCAACCCGCCTGGTCGCCGCATGTGAGCAGAGCAAATGTTCGTGTCCAACAAATGCGTCATTGCTCATCCATTTGAGTTTGCCGCTCCAATTTACGGCTTTGATGGACCTCCTCCATGATCCGATCCCATTCAGAATCGTCGGCCAATGCTCCTGCCGACCGCTTGATTCCTTCGCCCCAAGTCTTCGACGGGTCGACAACCGATACCTGGACCTCGACCGCCTGACCTTCGGCCACACCGAGATCTTCGGAAAGTTCAATGGTTTTGCCACGGATAATGCCGTGAACAGTTTTCGTCATGGGGACTCCTCGTGCAAGTCAGGCCACTGTTTCATTCTACCGCGCTTCGGTGGGTTGGCACAGGCTAGACCCTTTCATCGGCTTCTCGTGGATATTGGTGTCGAGCTTTTGGGAAAGGCGAAGGATCATGGACGCCGCTCCACCGCCACATAGCCCATCCGAAGTTGGTGCAGCACTTCGCTGAGCATCTGCTTCTCTTCGGGTGAAAGATTGCCCGCGGTCTTTTCTTCCAGCACACTGAGCGTGTCGATCAGGTGCCGAGCCAGGTTTAATTCCGGCTGGGGGTATTGGCCGTCTGGTTCGGGCAGTTGTCCCAAGGCGTAGAGCGTCTGCGACATGAGCGAGCTGACCAGCGTAGCCAGCGAGGCGGGCGGCAGGTCCATTTCCGGCTCAGACGGTTCCTCGACGGCCGGTTTCTCCGGCTGACGCGCCTGGGCCGCTTCCTTTTCGGCCTGAACCTGGCTCTTCCAGTCCTCGTCGATAATGATCTTCTTTTCGTCGTCGCTCATGTGGTGGGCCAAGGCTTCGGTAAGTAAACAGGGGCGAGAAATCCTAAATCCTAATTTTCTAAATCGTAAACAATTTCAAAGCTCGAATGTTCGAAATCCGTGGAACCCCATTTTTGAATTTCGGAAATTCGGATTGTTTAGGATTTAGAAAATAGGATTTAGATATTCTTATGTAGGTTCCATTTCGGTGGACCGTTCCGCTCGCAGCTTGTGCCGCTCGATAGCCGCGGCCACGAAGCCCGCGAACAGCGGCTGCGCGGCGGTTGGCTTGGACTTGAACTCGGGGTGAAACTGCACCGCCACGAACCACGGGTGGTCGTCGATCTCGATAATCTCGATCAGCGCGCCGTCGGGGCTGGTGCCAGCGAACCGCATGCCGTGCGCCGCGAACTGCTGCCGGTAGACGTTGTTGAACTCGTAGCGGTGACGATGACGCTCGTGAATCAGATCGTCGCCATAGCAGTCGTGGGCCTTGCTCTCCAGATCGAGCGAGCAAGCCTGGGCGCCCAGCCGCATGGTGCCACCCTTGTCGGTGATCGACTTCTGCTCGTCGAGCAGGCAGATCACCGGGTGCGGCGTGTCCTTGGCGAATTCGCTGGAGTGGGCGGCCTCTAAGCCAACCACATGGCGGCCGAACTCGACCACGGCGCATTGCATGCCGAGACAGATGCCGAAGAACGGCACGCCCCGTTCGCGGGCGAAGCGAATCGCCTGCACCTTGCCTTCGATCCCCCGCTCGCCGAATCCGCCCGGCACGAGAATACCATCATACCCGCTCAACAGTCGCTGCGGGCCTTCGCGTTCGATCTGTTCGCTCTGGATCGGCTGAATCCGCACCTGGGCGTGATTGGCGATGCCGGCGTGATCGAGCGCCTCGTAGATCGACTTGTAGGCGTCGCGATGCTCGGCGTACTTGCCGACCACGGCGATGCTGATTTCATGCTCCGGGTTCTTCAGCCGATGCATCAGCTCGTGCCAGTCGTCGATGTTCAACTGGCCCGGCGGCAGACCGAGCCGCTTACAGATCAGCAGGTCGAGTTCGTTGTCGACCAGGCTGAACGGCACTTCGTAGATCGAAAAATCCTTGTCCTTCTCCTCGATCACCGCCTCGATCGGCACGTTGCAGAACAGGGCGATCTTCTCGCGGTCCTCGCGACTGAGCGACCGCTCCGTGCGGCAGATGAGAATATCGGGCTGGATGCCGATCTCGCGAAGCTGTCCCACGCTGTGCTGCGTGGGCTTGGTCTTCAGTTCGCCAGCCGCCTTCAGGTAGGGCACGAGCGTGAGGTGGATGTACAGGCAGTTTTCCTTGCCGACGTCTTGGGAGAATTGGCGAATTGCCTCCAGGAAGGGCTGACTCTCGATGTCGCCGACCGTGCCGCCGATCTCGGTGATCACCACGTCGACGTCGTCGTCGGCCAGCTTGTGGATGACGCTCTTGATCTCGTTAGTGATGTGCGGAATCACCTGCACCGTCTTGCCGAGAAACTCGCCACGGCGTTCCTTGTTGATCACCGTCTGGTAGATCTGCCCGGTGGTGTAGTTGGAGTCGCGGGTCAGCGGGCTGTTGGTGAAACGTTCGTAGTGGCCTAAGTCGAGGTCGGTCTCGCTGCCGTCGTCGAGCACGTAGACTTCGCCGTGCTGGAAGGGGCTCATCGTGCCGGGGTCGACGTTGATGTACGGGTCGAGCTTCTGCATCCGCAGTCGCAGGCCGCGATGCTCGAGCAGCATGCCGATCGACGCACTGGTCAGCCCCTTGCCCAAGGAACTCACCACGCCGCCGGTTACGAAGATATGCTTGGCCATGAGTACGATCCCTGTAACTCGGGTAACGGAAAATCCCGCCTTGGACCTAAGGATCGCCTACTTCCCTACATTATCCCGTCGCCGTTCCTTCAACCGCACCGCCTTGCCGACGCGGTCGCGGAGGAAGTACAGCTTGGCACGCCGCACCACGCCGCTGCGGACGACCTCGACCGCGGCGATCCGGGGCGAGTGGACCGGGAACGTTCTTTCCACGCCCTCGCCCTGCACGATGCGGCGGACCTTGAACATCTCCCGCGAGCCGGAACCACTCTTAGCAATCACCACTCCATTGAAGATCTGAATGCGCTCCTTGTCCCCTTCCAGGATTCGCGTGTGGACGTCGACGGTATCACCGACCTCGAACTCGGGCTTTTCCGGCTTCAGCGACGCGTTCTCGACCAGGGCTAGTAGTTGTTGCGACATGATTTGGTTTCCTTGTTTACCTAATGGGCAGTTTGTTTCTTGACCGCTAATAGACGCTGATGATCGCTAATGGCTTTCATTTCTGTTATCTATTAGCGGAAATGAGCGCAAATTAGCGGTCTTACTGTTCTTCCGGCGGCAGCAGGTCCGCTCGGCGTTGACTGGTTCTTTCGATCGATTGTTGCCGCCGCCAGGCGGCGATTTGTTCGTGGTCTCCGCTGAGCAGGATTTCGGGCACTTCCAGTCCGCGATATTCACGGGGCCGCGTGTATTGCGGATATTCCAGCAGCCCGCCGAATTGCGTGAAACTGTCGAACTCCCTGCTTTGCTCCTTGCCTAGTACGCCCGGAATCATCCGAATGCATGTGTCGATCACTACCATGGCCGCCACCTCGCCGCCATTGAGGATGAAGTCTCCGATGGAGATCTCCTCCGGCTGAAGCAGCGTGCTGACTCGTTCATCAAAACCCTCGTAGCGTCCGCAGAGCAGCAACAGTCGCTCGTTGGCCGCCAATTCTTCCACCACTCTCTGATTCAATCGGCGTCCGCCCGGGGTGAGCATGACCAGCTTGCCGGGACGCCCGCCGATTTGTTGAACTGCTTCGACGCATTCGACCACCGGTTCCGGCTTGAAGACCATGCCAGGTCCGCCGCCAAACGGCCGGTCGTCGACGCTGTGGTGCTTGTCGCGCGCCCAGTCGCGGATGTTGTGCAACTCGACCTGCACAACACCCTTTTCAATGGCCAACTTCAACAAGCTCTGACCCAAATAGCCGGGGAACATCTCCGGGAACAGGGTCAGCACATCGAACCGCATTCGTAACCTTTACTAATCCTCTTTCTTGGCTTCTTCGGCCGATTCTTCGGCGGGCGTATCCTGCTTGGCCGCCTCTTCCGACGGCACATTCTCTGCGGCCGGCGTTTGGATGTTCTCTTCTGGGTTCGCCGCCTCGGCCTGCTCGGCCGGTGCTTCCGCCGCGGCGGCTTCAGCAGCTTCGCCTTCGGCCGCTTGTGTCTCTTTGGCGGCGGCCGCCTTGGCTTCTTCCTCGGCCGCCTTGGCGGCGGCGACTTCCGCCTCGGCCTTGGCCTTTTCTTCGGCCGCCTTTTTCTCCGCCATCACCTTCACGTCGGCCGCTTCCTTCAGCTCCGGCTTCGGCTTGGGCATCGACAGCTTCTCACGGGCCGACGCGTTGGCCTCGGTGTGGGTGCCGTCTGTGCCGTACTTCTTGATCAATACGGCGACCTTCTCCGACGGCTGCGCGCCGACCGAGAGCCAATATTGAACACGCTCACCCTTGAGCGTCGTGCGGGCGTCGACGTCTCCGATCATGGGATCGTAGGTGCCCAATTCCTCAATCACGCGGCCGTCGCGCGGGTTGCGGCCGTCGACCGCGCAAATACGGAAAAACGGCCGATGCTTGCGGCCTTGCTTCTTCATGCGAATACGAACTGCCACCGGGGGTCTCCTTGGTTTAACTGTTATTATTGGGTCTGTGCCGTTACGTTGGTCTCAGAATCCTAAATCCGAAGCTCTAAATCCTAAACAATGCTCAAAGCACGAACCTCAAAACAGCATTGGCAAATCGCAAATCGAACATTCGATCATTCGGATTAGTTTAAGTTTTCGATATTAGGATTTCGAATTTCAACTCTTAGGTGTCTCTCGCTTCCCGCACCTTCCTGCGCCGCTCCTTGTCTCGTAGCTTCTTCAGCTTGGCCTTCTCCTTGGCGGAAAGCCGTTTGCCGGTGCTGAGCTTCTTTTTGGCGAGTTGGCCGCCGGGGTTGTTCATCGCTTCGTTCTGCAGGGCCTTGGCCATTTGCATCCGCTCGCGAATCCCCTCGGCGCCCATCCCCTTCATCATCGTCGCCATCACGTCGAACTGCTTGACCAGTTCGTTCACTTCGTGCGGCGCCACGCCGGAGCCGGCCGCGATGCGGCGGCGGCGGCTTTGGTCGATCACCTTGGTCGGATTGCGCCTCTCTTCGGCGGTCATTGAGTCGATGATGCCGAAGATCCGCTTCATGTCCTTTTCCGGATCGGCGTTGTCCATCAACTTGCTCATGCCGCCGTCCATGCCGAGCATGCCGAGCACTTTTTGCATTGGACCGAGCTTCTTGATTTGCGACATCTGCTTGCGGAAGTCGTCGAGCGTGAATTCACCCGATTGCAGTCGCTCTTCCTGCTTCTGTAGCTCCTCCTGGTCGAATTCGTCCTGGGCCTTCTTGAACAGGCCAACAATATCGCCCTGGCCGAGAATGCGGCCAGCCATGCGTTCCGGCTCGAACTCGTCCAGATCCTCGATCTTCTCGCCGGTGCCGGCGAACTTGATCGGCACCCCGGTGATAGCCTTAACCGACAGCGCCGCGCCGCCACGGGCGTCGCCGTCGAGCTTGGTAAGGATGACGCCGTCGAGCTCCAAGGCGTCGTTGAACCCCTTGGCGCTGTTCACCGCGTCTTGGCCGGTCATTGCGTCGACGACCAGATAGACCTGATCCGGCGCGACCTTGCGTTCGACCAACCGCAATTCGTTCATCAGCGCTTCGTCGATCGCCAGTCGGCCCGCCGTGTCGAGGATCAAGACCTGCGCGCCTTGCTTTCTCGCTTCGGCGACCGCCGCCTGGCAGACCTTGACTGGATCCTTGGTCGTCAGGTCGGTGTAGACCGGCACGCCAATCTGCTCGCCAAGCACCCGCAATTGCTCGATCGCCGCCGGCCGCTGCAAGTCGGCCGCCGCCAGCATCGGTTTGATGCTGGCCCGCTTGATGCGGCGTGCGAGCTTGGCGCAGGTGGTTGTTTTGCCGGAGCCTTGCAGGCCGCACAGCATGAGGATCGTCAACTCCCCTTTTTTCAGCGGGATCGAGTTGTCGACCGGCCCCATCAAATCGATGAGGTGCTGGTGGATGATGCCGATCACCTGCTCGCCCGGATTGAGCGATTTGAGCACCTTTTCGCCAACGGCCTCTTCGGAAACCTTGGCGATGAAGTCCTTGACGACGGGGAAGCTCACGTCGGCCTCGAGCAGGCTCTGGCGAACCTCGCTCATCGCGTCGCGCATATTGGCCTCGGTCAACTTGCCCTTTCCGCGCAAGTTCTTGAAGGTCGATTCGAGACCGTCGCGAAGGTTTTCAAACATGGGAGCTAAGCCGAGCCAATCGTAGTCGTACCGCGACACAACAGCATCGCGGCCACGCCCCGGACGGGGGTGGTGGTAGAATGATAAACTCGTATCTTACCGCAACTTAGCCCGGTTTGGCAATTGGCCAGGGGAGAAAATGAGCGGAGAGTGGAATTTCCCCTGCGCAGCGGGCAAAAGGCTCTTTCCGTGGCAACTCCGCTTCTGATCCGGTAGGATGGAGATATAGCTTGCCGGCGTCGCCCATGCATGCCCCCCATTGTTCATCTCACCCCCACACCTGCCGCCTGGATGGAAGCTCCCGCTCAATTTGCTTCGCTTGCCAGCGGCCTGGCCTGGGTGCTGCGGCTGGCGTTGCTGTTGCAAGTGTGCGGGGCGGCGGTGAAGTACCTGTTTACCCAGTACGAGGTCGAAACGCCCTTGTTTGGCCTGCTGGCGTTCGAGTGGTTGTGGCCCGAACAGCGCGTACAACGGATTGACGACGCCGCCGTATGGCTCAATCTTGCCTGCGGCGTCGCCGTGGTCGTCTTGGCGCTGGCGGCAGTCGCTTGGTCGGGCGCAACCGGGCGGGCCAGTTTCGTGCAGCGATGGACGTTCGTTTGGCAGGCGCCGCTGCTGCTGGCGCCGCTGCTGTTCGAGTTGGCCCTTGCCACGGCCAGCACCATTCGACTGGAGAACTTTCAGCCGCCGAGATATATTTCCGCTGGCACGATGTTCGAGTCGATCGAAGCGTGGCTGATGACCGACTTTGTCTCGCACGCCGGGCGAATCGCTCTGCCAGTCGCCTTGCTGTTGCTCACGCCGCTGCCCGGCCGAATGCAGATCACCGCGGGAGCGTTCCACGCCGCCATGTGGCTGGTGCGAATCGCCGCCGCGTTGACCTTCGTCGCCCACGGGCTGAAGGCTGTTTATCTAAACTTCATTTTTGTCGACTATATTCTGGCAGCCAGCCAAACATTGCTGGGCTACGATATGGCCCAAAGCACGGCGGAAACCGTGTTGCGGATCATTGGCTACGTCGACCTGTTGGTGGCAATCTTGCTGGTTGCGGGGCGTTTCCGTTCCGTGGCGGTCTACATGGCCGCCTGGGGTTTGATTACCGCCGCCAGCCGGGTCGTTTACGGAGGCGGCGGGCAGTACTTCGAGGTGCTGATTCGCGCCGCCAACTACGGGTTGCCGCTGGTCGCGGCGATTTATTTTTTCTGGATTCACAAGCATGTATCGAGTTTTCGATCCAACGAAGGAGAGAACGACAATGTTCAAGAGACAGACGAAGACCCCACGGACAAATCGTAACGCTGGTTGGTCGGTCGCGACGCTGCTCGCCGCCTGGCTGGCGGTCGCCTTTACGGGCAATCCCGCCAGCGCCTGGGCCGACGCCAAACTGGAAGGGACCAATCCGGCCCAGTGGCGGCTGATCTGGAAAGAGAACCCCGCCCAGGAGGCGACCCTCGGCTGGAGCACCAAGGAGGAGGGTGAAAAGCACTGGGTGACGCTTCAGCAAGAAGGTCACGATGAAGTGGTGGAGATTCCCGCCGCTCGCAATGGACGCTACGCCGATCGCCATAATGAAGGACTGTCGGTTCATTATCATTTGGCCAGGCTGGAAGACCTGCAGCCGGCGACCAAGTACCACGTGCAGATGCATAGCGACGGCGAGTCCTCGCCCAAGTTTCACTTTGTCACGGCGCCCGACGAGGACGTGCCGGTGCAGTTGATTTACGGCGGCGACTCACGCACCGATTTGAAGATGCGGCGGGTGGTCAACGAGCGGATGCGGCGGATCTTCGAGGAAAGCCCCCACGTCATTGCCTTTGCCCACGGCGGCGACTACATCGTCGACGGCTACAAACTGAGCCAATGGCTCGAATGGATGAGCGCCCACGAACTGACCACCACCGAAGCGGGCCGACTGCTGCCGATCCTGCCCGCGCGCGGCAATCACGACCGGGGCGAGGCGATCAACCAGGTGTTCGACTTTCCCGACGAGGATCGCGACAATTGGTACGCAACCGATCTCGGTCCGCAGGTGCGGTGGATCACGCTCAATACCGAGACCTCCGCCGGAGGCAGACAGGCCGAGTTTCTGGAGACCGAACTGAAAAAGGCGCGGCCGGATTACCGCTGGTTGCTCGTGCAGTACCACCGCCCCGCCTGGCCGGCCGTGAAAGGCCCCAGCAGCGCCTTGGGCGCGTGGGTGCCGCTGTTCGAGCAATACAACGTCGATCTGGTTTGCGAGTCCGACGGCCACGTCATCAAGCGAACCGTACCGATCCGCAACGGCAAGGTCGACGAAACGGGCGTGGTTTACGTGGGCGAAGGAGGGCTTGGGGTTCCGCAGCGAAGTCCCAAATCGGACCGCTGGTTTCTGCGGCCCCCCGGCTTCACCAGCGTAGGACATCATGTGCAGGTAATCAGCTTCGACCGCGACCGTCTGCGTTGCCAAACGGTGGACGTCGACGGTAAAATCGTAGACGACTACGCACGCGAACCGCGGTAGCAAACCATGTGGCGACATCTCATCCGCTTTGCGATCGGCGCTGCGGTCGCACTCCTGTTGGTGCGCGCCTTTGTGGTCGAGGGGCTGTTCCTGCCGCAACGGATCGACAGCGGGTCGATGGCCCCCGCCCTGCTGGGACCGCATCACCAGAGGATCTGTCTCGACTGTCGTTTCCAGCTACAGAGCGATGCGGTCGGCGGAGATGCGCCGGCGACGGCATGTCCCCGTTGCGGTTCGCAGATTCCCAGCGAGCCGGCGGTCGCCCTGCCCGGTCGCCGGGTGCTGATCGACCGCGCAAGCTGGCTGGTGCGTCCGCCGCGGCGATTCGAGATCGCCGCCTACCGCGGCGAACCGGGCGAGCCATCGCCGCAGGTCAAGCGAATTGTCGGCCTGCCGGACGAGAACATCGCGATCCGCGGCGGCGACCTGTTTATCAATGGCGAGCGTCTCGTCAAGACGCTCGCCGAACAGCGGCAGATCGCGATCGCGGTCTATGACGATCAATCTGGCGCGCTGGGCGACTCGCCGCGACCGCAATGGCGGGCCGACTCGGACTCGGCTTGGAAGCGACTCGCCGGCGGCTGGAGGCGGGCCAAGCAACCGGCCGCGGCCGACCGGTTGACCACCGACTGGTTGGCGTTGCACCTTCCCTCGGGCACAACATGCCTGTACGACGATTATCCCTACAACGTCGACCTCTCCCGCCGGCTACGATGCGTCGACGACCTAATGCTCACCTGCCGGATCGTCTGCGAAGGGGAAGGGACGCTCACGATTCGCATTCAGCTTGCGGGCCACGCCAGTCTGTTCAACATCCATCCGCAAACCGGCAGACTGGATGTAATCGAAAACTCGCAAGTCGTGGCCCACTCGATCTCCGACAGTGCCGCGGCGGCGATTCGCCGACTCGAGGCGGGGGCCGAATTGACCGTCAGCACGTTCGACGGCCAACTGCTGCTGGCGATTGACGACCAAATCGTGTTCCGCGCCCCACTTGCGCGGGCCGAGGACGACGTGGCAGCAGGCGAGCCGTTCGCATTGGCGGCCAAGGGGCTGGAGGTGCTCGTGCGGGATTTGCGCCTTTGGCGAGACATCTACTATCTGCCGCCGCCTGCGGGCGGCTTTGGCGACCCGGCCGTCGAATTGCCCGCCGACGGCTATTTCCTGCTAGGCGATAACAGCCCCGTGTCGCGAGACTGTCGAGACGGGGCGATCGGCCCCTATATCCGCGCTAACCGGTTGCTGGGCCGCGTGTTAGCGCCACCGACCTGGTAGCTTGGGGCGAACCTTCGGCAGTGTTTCGACGTATCGGTGGCTAGAATATTGTTCTATATTGGCGAGCTTGCCACGAATACGCGCGACGAATCCTTTCCCCACCCGAAAACACACCAATCCGACTCCGACAGAGACGAATGGCCAAGAATAAATCTCAGGCGGCGGCTGACCGCAATCGACCCGGCGAACCGAACAGGCTCGATTTCAGCAAGAAACAGGCGGCGCCGCTGGATGTGGCCCGCGGCCACGCGATCGGCGTGCTCAACAGCCACGGCATTCGCGAGCTGGTCGAGTCGATCGTGATCGCCTTTGTGCTGGCATTTCTCTTTAAGACCTTTGAAGCCGAGGCGTTCGTCATTCCGACCGGCTCGATGGCCGAGACGTTGCAAGGCCGGCACAAGGACGTGGAATGTTCGATGTGCGGCTATCAATACCGGGCCAGCTCCAGTGCCGAAGTCGACGATGAGACCAACGCCAAGTGGGCGGAAACGTACGCGGCAAGCTGCCCGATGTGCGGGTATCGGTCGGTGGTCAACGCCAACTTTGCCGGCGAGGCGCACGATATCGATGCGCACGGCTTCAACGCCGGGCAGGTGCGGCCGAATCACCGCGAGCGGATCCACGAGTACGTCGACGTCGACCGCGACGACGAAACGTCTTATAGCGGCGATCGCATATTGGTAAACAAGTTTGCCTACGAATTCGACGATCCGCAACGGTGGGACGTGATTGTGTTTCGCTATCCGCTGTTCGCCAACAGGAACTACATCAAGCGGTTGATCGGCTTGCCGGGCGAAACATTGGAGATCCACCGCGGCAACGTCTACACCACACCGAACGACGCCGGCGACGCCCCCGGCTCGGAGCAGGGCAAAATGAAGATTGCCCGCAAACCGCCCCGCAAGATTCAGCCGATGTCGCATATTGTGTACGACAACAATTACGTCGTCGATCTGCTGACCGACCGCGGCTGGCCGACGCGGTGGCAAGCCTGGTCGGATGAAACGGATGCGCCAGGTTGGACGACGTCCGACAACTCGCGCAGCTTCGAGACCACCGACGCCGCCGGCGGCCCAAGCTGGATTCGCTATCAGCATTTTCCTCCCTCGCAGCAAGACTGGGAATTGCTGGCGGAGAATCCCTCCGCCCAATTCACCATGGTCCGCCCCAAGCTGATCACGGATATGTATTCCTACAATTCCAGCGCGACAATGGGGTTCGATCCCGACGGCAACCGCATTCCCAAGCCCGCGGACACGAGTTGGCCCGGCCTGCATTGGGTCGGCGATCTGCTGCTGGAAGCGGAGGTCGAGCTGCGCGGCAGTGCGGGCAAACTGCTGTTCGATCTGGTTAAAGGCGGGTTGCATTTCACCTGTGCGATCGACGTGGCGGACGGCGTGGCGACCCTCTCGGTGGAAGACCCGGCCAGCGGCCAAATGTATGCGTTCGAAGACGCCGACGGCCGCGCAATCGAACTGCCGACCGCCGAGACCCGGCTGAAGGGTCCGGGCGTCTACAAAATCATCATGGCCAATGTCGACGATCAGATTGCGTTGTGGATCGACGGCCGCCTGGTGGAATTTCCCGGCTTTGCCACAGGAACGGCGACCTATACCGACTTGCCCACCGACATCCCTCGCAGCACGCCCGACGACGCCGGAGACCTGGCCCCGGCGGGAATCGGCGTCGATGGCGCGGACGCCGTGGTGCGCGACATCAAACTGAGTCGGGACGTCTACTACATCGCCGTGAAACAGACCGACCAGAACAACGGCGTCGGCATGAGCGACTACGCCACCATGGGGCACATGCTGGAACCGCACGACGGCGTGTGGGATTTTTACGGGCGAATGGACGATTTCTTCTCGAATCCGGCCGCCTGGCCGAGCGCTTTTTCAGACATGAAACGCGCCCGGTTCGTGCTCGAGGCGTTTCCCGACGCTCCGGAGAAGGACCAGTTCTTCGCCGCGGGCGACAACAGCCCCGCCAGCTACGACAGTCGGTTGTGGCCGGCCGCCAATTACTTCGAACGCGACTTGCTGATCGGCAAGGCGGTGTTCATCTATTGGCCCCGCTCGCTCAACAAACCAGTCCCCTTTTTCCCCAACTTCAAACGAATGCAATTCGTGCGGTAACTTGCTATTGAGCCGATTCCCCCTCCCGGCATACGATGCCGTTAGTTAGAACCATCAACCTGCACCCGCGACCCCTGCCACGGAAGGCGGCGATCGATGTCGTTATTGAAAGCCGACGGACTGGTCAAAGCCTACGGGCGAACCCGCGTGGTCGACGGCGTCTCGTTTGAAGTCGAACAGGGCGAGATCGTCGGCCTGCTCGGTCCCAACGGCGCCGGCAAGACGACCAGCTTTCGCATGACGTGCGGCATGGTCGAACCAGACCAGGGCCGCATTTATCTCGCCGGCCACGACGTCACCCGCTGGCCCATGTTCCGCCGCGCTCGCGACGGGGGCATGGGCTATTTGGCCCAGGACCATAGCATCTTCCGTAAGCTCTCGGTCGAACAGAACCTGACCGCCGTGATGGAGATGCTCGGCGTCGGACGGAAGGAGCGAAATCGACGGGCGGAAGAACTGCTCGAACGGTTCGACATCACCAAAATTCGCAAGAGCACCGCCGAGGTCATCTCTGGCGGCGAGAAGCGGCGGCTGGAGATCGCCCGCTGTCTCGTTTCCGATCCCCGCATCATTCTGCTCGACGAACCGTTCACGGGCATCGATCCGGTCACCATCGCCAGCATCCAAAAGATCATTCGCGGCCTGCGGGATTCCGGCATCTCGATTCTGATCACCGACCACCGCGAGCGAGAGACGCTGGCCATTGTTGATCGAGGCTACATCGTTTTTCGCGGGCAGATTCTCTGTAGCGGCACCGCCGAGGAAGTCTTGGCCAACGCCGATGCACGACGCTATTACTTTGGCGATTCCCCCGGCGTGCTGCCAAGCGAGCCGGCGGCCCGAGTCCCAGAGACGGCGGAGACGGCGGTCAGTCCGCCCCGACCGAAAATCGCCTCCCGACGCAGATTGTTCCAAAGCAACACCGTGCGGGACGATGTTTCGTGAGGCGTGAGGCGTGAGGTTTGAGGTTTGAGGTTTGAGAGGTTGTGAAAAAATTGCCATCGAACATCAGCCGGAAG
>JBBDLY010000432.1:0-2349 GCA_040878585.1 Pirellulales bacterium | reverse complement strand
TCGAAGATCACGTAGACATCGAAGAAATCATCGCCACTAGGACCCCCTAACGTGGAGATAATTGTCAATGAGAGCGTCCCGTTGCCGACAACCTCTTCACCAGCGAGGGATGAAAGATCGAAACGCAGCAGGCTTCGATTGTCCGCGTCATTGCCGCTGTCCCCGACAATAAATGTTGTTCCCACTGCAGTAAAGTTGTTGTCTAGAAGACGCGCGGTATCTTGGCCAGTGTAACCGTCGACGCCGTTCTGAAAACTGACCATCGTGCCATGGGACGAACTCGTCATCATGACAAAGCACGCCAGTGTAAGGAATCCGGAAACTGTGTAATCGAAACGGGCATTCATGACGATGTCTCCCTAGATAAGAAAGTAAAGCAATTAACGAGTTCTATTCCGCGGCAACGAGCACACGGACCTGGTCAATGGTGACGCACGCGAAACCGACCGTCAGCGTCTGCCGGTCTTCGCTTATTTCTATCGTGTCGTTGTTTGGATTGGCGGTGTCGTCGCCCTCCAAGCCTCGATGGCCATACTCGTCGTAGCGAACAGCGGGTGAGCCGAGCATCTCGTCGGTAGCGTTCAGCTTCTTGCCGTCGACGATCACGCCGAGAATCGGACGTGCGAAGCGGACGGAGCCACGCAACGATCGTTTCTTTTGCGAGTCCATGTGGATCAAGTAACTGTCGACCCGCGTGCCGCGATCGATTATTTCAGGCTCAATGCCAGAAACGTCGGGATTTACGTTCCTGCAGAAACCAGGCTTATCGAAATCGACGTTGAGAGACGCGGTCAATTCGACGCCCCGCTGTTCGGCGAAAACAACAATCTGATTGCCCGTCTGGTAACTACGAAAGCCCACGTCGGCGGGCGTCTTTGCAAGTAATCGCAACGCGTCGGTCGTTTCGACAATGCCTGGGACTGGTGACGTTGCTTCCTCTGCTGTTTCGGGTATACCACGAACGAATTCCGCAGCGGAATCGCGATCCTGGATGACAACGGCACCGGATGCATCGCGGAAAACGCGCACCGAATCGCCCGCGGCGACCACGCGCCTCTCCCCTGGCGGGCCATCGTCCTCGTTACATTGGACGACAATCTCTCCGGAGTACACTAGCGCGTCGACTCCTTGGTCGCCGGACGCCACGCTGAACTCCGTGCCGATGTCGGTGATGGTGGCCAGTGTCGTCTCGACGACGAACCCCTTCTTGAATCTGGCCACCGCCGTCAGTTGGCCACGGAGCAGGTCGCAGCCGTTCGCATCGCGAATGCGAACCTCGGCGGGCGCCTCGATCAGCGCCACCGTGCCATCGGCGAAGGTCACCTCCGCCAGCCCGCTGTTGAGTACCAGCCGCTCGCCGGGGAACATTTCGATGTTCTTGAAGTTGGCATCGCTCGACTTGTCCCAGTCGGCCTGATGCGTGGCCGTGATTTTGGCGACCACTTCCGGACGCGGCGGGTCGACTTCGGCCACGTTCGGCGTGGACCGCCCCCAGTCGGGCACGATCAGCGCCAGCGACAGCAGGATGATTGTCATCGTCAGGGTCGCGACCACCACCGACAGGGTCCAGTAATCGTTGGCAAAGTCTCTGACTACCGTCCACAGCCGTTTTCGGGGGAGTTCCACCGGCGCGGGCGGCGTGTCGAGCAGCCGCCCGTGCAGTTGCCTCAGGCGGCTGTGGAGGAAGGCGCGGCGGGCGAGCACGGCCGCATGCTCGGCGTCTGCTTCCAGCCAGGTGGTCAGGGCGTGTTGGCCAGGGGCGTCGAGTTCGTCGTCCAGCCAGGCGTCGATGGCGGTGATGGGATCGAAGGCGGCGTTCATGGTTGCCCCCGTTCGGCGGTCTTGCGGTCGATGCAGTCGCTCAGTTGCGTGCGAATGCGAGTCAGCATGACCCGCACCGAACCGCTGGTCGAGCGCAGCTCGCTGGCGATGGCGTCGGAACGAAGATCGTCGCTGTATCGCATGCGAATCACCGAGCGGGCTTTAGGGGCCAGTTCGTCGAGACACTCCTCCAGCGCCACGCGGAGGTCCTTGACCGCCGCATGCTGCACGACGTGGGCCTCGGCCACTTGCCGCAGCACCTGGTCCGACAAAACCGCCGGCGCGCGCTGGTCGCGGCGATAATGGGCGGCGATCTTGTTGCGTGCGATGCCGAGCGCCCAGGCGACAAACGGCCGGTCGGCGTCGTAGCGGTCGAAGTTGGTTGCCACGTCGACCGCCACCTCTTGCAACACGTCCTCGGCGTCGTGAAAGCGCGGAACGGCCGCACAGATGAACGACAGCACCGAAGGCTGCGCATCCATCCACAAGCGGGCCATTTGGGCGGACTGATTCGACTCGGTCATGGGA
>JBBDLY010000431.1:0-2352 GCA_040878585.1 Pirellulales bacterium | reverse complement strand
TGCCGCACCAGCGACAAGCTGAACGCACCTTCGGCCTCGTAACGGGTCAGGCCGCAAGCGGCGTCGAGCACCCGGGCGAGTTGGACCCCCGCGGGAAGTTCTCCCGCTTCGGTCGCCACGCCGCGGGCGATCTCCTCGATTTGCGAGCGGTCGGGCAGGTCATGCTCCAGGCAGATGAACAGTTTTTCGAGTTCGGTCGGGATCTGCACAACCGTTGACAAGATGACCACGAACGTGCGGCTGTTCTTGCCCCGCACCACCTGATGGGCCACCGCCTGCACGATCTCGGCGGAGTTCAGGAAGCGATGGAAGTTACTCAACACCAACAGCGTCGGGTGGTCGTCGTCCCCCAGGGCGCCCAGCGCGCGGACGGCCGCCAGCGGGTCGGCGGCGGTCGGGGAAGTGTCATCGTTGACTGCTTGACCCGCGACCCTCAGCCCCTGGTCAATATCCCAGGTTGCCAGGCGCCACTGCTGGTCGTGGCACAGGCGGGCGATTTCCAGCAAGGCGTCTTCGTGTTCGCACGAGTTGATCCACAGGCCGGTGAAGCAGGCGCGAACATGCTCCGCCAGCCGCTCGGAAAGCGTCATGGTTTTATTCCTTATGTTTGAGGTAAACGAATCAAGAACTACGATTCGTCGTGAAGGCTCAGCGGGTGTTAATCAGGCGACCGATGGTCGCCAGCCAGGAGAGAATCTCGCCCTTGGGGTCGCGCCCCTTGAGCAGTTCGGCCGTCATCTGATCGGCCGCCCGCGTGTTGAGCCACCGCTTGGCCCGTTGCGTCATGCGACTGCGGGCTCGCCGTGTCAGCAGTTCCCACGCCGTGTCGGGTAGCTGGCGCTGATACCGTTGCTTGGCGGTCAGTTCCGCCACGGAATCAAAGTCGCCGAACCGCACGTGTGGCCCGCCCGCCGCGCGGATCGCCCACGGATGGAGGTAGTTCTCCAGCGAGCGTTTACGGGTCACCACGGCCCGGCAGTTGTCACGTTGGTTGACGGCCGCGGCCGCCTGGTGCCGATATTCGGTTTCCGGCGGAAGCTCCTGGTCGTAAAGATGAAGTTCGGGCCTTTTCAGGGGAGCCAGCCGATGGGTCCAGGCCCGCACGTCGCCGCCGCCGAACGGCACGAAGATCAGTTCGCCCGTCCGTTCCATGTCGGCTAAGTGCGGCAAAGACGGGTCTACCGCGTGCAGATGGAGCGAGATTCGTCGCAGGAACTCGATGTCGTTGACGCCTTCGACGACCAGCAGCAGGCGGCACCGCATGCGCGGCGATACGAAAGGTGTCGAGTCACTTTCAGCGACGGTTTCAATAGCGGTCATGCTCCTGTTCCAGGTGGGTTTTGTGGTGTTGATGTTGAGTCTGGTGGAACTCGCTGGTGAGTTGCTCCGAGGCGGTCGTGCCGAGGGCTTGTTCCAAGAAGCGGCTCGCCTCGCGGCAATCGCTGCCAGAGAAGCCGGTGGTTTCGAGATGGGTCTTGCCCTTGGGCGAGACAGTGAGGTGAATCGTTTTCATACGGCCTCCCCGACGTGAATGGTGAGTTGGATCGAGCCGTCGGCCAGTTGCTGTTCGCTGCAATCATGCCCGGCCCGCCGCGATTCGAGTTTGGCTTTTTCGACGGCATAGATCTGCAGGAAGGCGTCGAGATGGCAGAGACTTCCCCAGCGGCCGTTGTAGTGGTCGTAGTGAATCTTGCCCGTTGCCGTGTCGCAGACCAGCGGATACCGCCAGGCGGGCAGACGGACCTGCCAGCCGGTGACCGTACCGCTGAAGAGGCGTGCCTCGCCAAACGTCGGCTCGCCGTAACAAAGCCGACGGCTGGCGGCGCGAATCGCCGCGGCGTCGCGGACTTCGGTTTGGATTTCAACAATGTGTGACATGTGTGTTCTCCATAATGTTGGATTGGGAGTTGGAAACTCAGGCCGAGTCGCCCGGAAGTTTGGGCCAATGGTTTGACCCGCCGTCGCCGATGGCCGGGAGATCGGTTGGACGAGGTAGCAGCAGCGGCTTGTCACTAACCAAGTCGGTCAACAAGAGCTCGGCGACCTCCCGATCGTCGGCCGGTTCGACCGGGCGACATAGCAGATAGAGGGCGATCAACAGTGGCAGCAGGCAGGCCAGCAGCAGCCCGAGGTTGGTAATGGTCGCCGCGATAATCGGATCTCGCTGGCGTTGGGCCGCGATCTCACGGCGCTCCCCTTCGAGTGCGTCGCGCTGCTGGCCGACTTCAGTCCGTTCGGCCTGCACCTCGCGCTGCAGGGCGACCATCTCTTTCCGCGCCGCCGCGTCGGCCTCCACCAGTTGTCGGGAACCCTGGGCGACTTCCCGTTGCAGTTCGGCCATTTGGCGTGTCT
>JBBDLY010000430.1:0-2355 GCA_040878585.1 Pirellulales bacterium | reverse complement strand
TCAAAGCGCTCTACAAGATGCACAAGCACGGCAAGCTCAAGGTGCCGGCGATCAACGTGAACGACTCGGTCACCAAGAGCAAGTTCGACAACCTGTACGGCTGCCGCGAATCGCTGGTCGACGGCATCAAGCGGGCCACCGACGTGATGATCTCCGGCAAGGTGGCCGTGGTGGCTGGCTACGGCGACGTGGGCAAAGGGTGCGCCGCGGCCCTGGTCCGCAGCGGCGCCCGCGTGATCGTGACCGAGATCGATCCGATCAACGCCTTGCAGGCGGCGATGGAAGGTTTTGAAGTCGTCCCCATGGAGGAAGCCGCCCCACAGGCGAACATCTTCGTCACGGCCACCGGCAACCGCGACATCATCACCGGTGAGCACATGAAGGTGATGCGCAACGACGCCATTGTCTGCAACATCGGCCACTTCGATCTGGAGATCGACATGGCCTGGCTCAACGGGCAGAAGGACGTCAAGAAGGTCAACATCAAACCGCAGGTCGACCGCTACACCTTCCCCGACGGGCACTCGATCATCGTGCTGGCCCAGGGCCGGCTGGTGAACCTGGGCTGCGCGACGGGGCATCCTTCGTTCGTCATGAGCAACAGCTTCACCAACCAAGTGATGGCCCAGTTGGCACTGTGGGGCGACGAAGAGGATTTCGAGGTCGGCATCCACGTGCTGCCGAAGCACCTCGACGAGGAAGTCGCCCGGCTGCACCTGGAAAAGATCGGCGCCAAACTGACGACGCTGACGGAAACCCAGGCCGACTACATCAGCGTGCCGGTCGAAGGTCCGTACAAGCCCGACTACTACCGCTACTAGTAGCGGACGCTGGCAGCGTCCGCCACGTGGGGGACGCTGCCAGGGTTCCCCGAGTTCCACCACGCCGGCAATCTCCGCCTAGGCAAACTGCTCGTTTCACGTGAAACAAGCCGCCTGATCGATCTGTTCGGGCGCATCCCCGATTCCACCCTCCAAAATCCGCAATCCAAAAATCCTCAATCGACCATGCCCGATATCCAAGCCTTCCGCGGACTCCGTTACGATCTCGGCCACGTGGGTGATTTGAGCAATGTGGTCGCGCCGCCTTACGACGTGATTCCGCCGGAGATGCAGGAGGAGCTTTACGACAAGCATCCAGCCAACGTCGTGCGGCTGATCCTCAACCGCGAGGAACCGGGCGACGACGAGGTCGCGAACCGGTACACCCGCGCCGCCAAGTTCCTAGGCAGTTGGCGTCGCGAGGGGGTGCTGTTCGAGGAAGCCGATTCGGCGATCTACGTTTACCATCAGGTGTTCACCGATGGGGGCGTGACGTATACGCGACGAGGCTTCATGGCCCGCGTGCGGCTGGAGCGATTCGGCGAGGGGAAGATCTTCCCGCACGAGGAAACCCACAGCGGCCCCAAGGCGGACCGGCTCAAGCTGTTCTCCGCCTGCAAGGCCAACCTCAGCCAGATATTCGGCATCTATCCCGATCCGGACTCGGCCGCGCAGGAGATTCTGGAGCGGGCGATCGTCGGCCAGAACCCGGTTCAGGCCACCGATCACCTGGGCGTGGTCCACCAGATCTGGCCGGTCAGCGACGTGGAAGTCGCCACCAAGGTCAACCAGGTGATGGGGCCGAAGCCGGCGTTTATCGCCGACGGGCATCACCGCTACGAAACCGCCTGCAACTACCGCGACCAGGTCGCCAGCGAGTTGGGCGGCATCGACCCCAACCATCCGGCCAACTTCGTGCTGATGATGTGCGTCTCGATGAGCGACCCCGGCATGATCGTGCTCCCCACGCATCGGCTATTCCGAGACGTCCCGCCAATGACCGCCGACGAACTGACCGCCAAGCTGGGCGACCATTTTGCCTGCGAGGCAGCCGGCGAGGGCGCCGATATCGCCGCCGACGTCTGGGAGCAGGTGGCGATGGAAGACGAGCAAGGCACGATCGCCCTGTTCACCCGCAAGGACAACCGCTGGACGCTGGCCCGCATCACCGGCCAGGGGCGCGAGCGGATGGCGGAAATCGCCGCCGAACATAGCGACGCCTGGCAGGGCTTGGGCGTCAGCATCCTGCATCGACTGATCGTCGCCGATCTGCTCGACCTGGCGGCGTTGCCCTCGCCAAAGTACGTTCGCGCCATCGATGAGGTGATCGAAGGCTTGCAGCACGGAGACGCCGCGGGGCGAGACAACACCGGCCAAATCTCCGCCGGCGGCCAGTTCGAGCTGGCCGCGCTGGTCATGCCCGCCACGCTGGAACATATCCAACTCATCAGCGAAGCCAACGAACGCATGCCGGCTAAAAGCACCTACTTCTATCCCAAGCTGCTCTGCGGCCTAGTAATCAATCCGCTCGAGT
>JBBDLY010000429.1:0-2362 GCA_040878585.1 Pirellulales bacterium | reverse complement strand
TTGTCTATCGCATCATCGCGGATCACGACGGCGAAATCGAAGCCGCCAGCGACGGACCAGGCTGTGGATCGCGATTTCGCGTCCGCCTGCCGCTGGCCGAACGGAATCAGAAGGAGAGCCAAAATCGCCACCAAGCCGCCTAAAAAACTGAAGTTGCTGTTTGCCGACGATGAGAAGTCGCTACAGCAATTGATGAGCAACGAACTTCCCCGGATGGGTCACGAGGTCACCGTCTGCCCCGACGGTCTGACCGCCGCCGCCGCTCTGGAACGGAACACGTACGACTGTATTTTGGTCGACCTCGACATGCCGGGGCTGAGCGGCATCGAGGTGATCAGCCACTGCAAGGAACTGTCGCCAGAGACCGACGCGGTGGTCCTGACCGGCAAAAGTTCGCTGGAAACCGCCGTCGCCGCACTGCGGCACGGCGCGTTCGATTACCTGACCAAGCCGTGCAAGCTGGTCGAAATCGAGGCGCTGCTCAATCGGATTGCCGAGAAGCGCGAGTTAACAAACAAATATCGCGCCTTGAAGCGGCGGCTGGAATCGGTTGAGGGGGCGCCGCGACTGGTCGGCGACAGCCGCTCCATGCAGCAAGTGCAAAAACTGATCTCCAAAGTCGCGCCGACCAACTCCACCGTGTTGGTGCTCGGCGAAACCGGCACCGGAAAGGAACTGGTTGCCCGCGGCCTGCACGACCAGAGCCTGCGCGCCGAGATGCCGTATGTGGCGATTAACTGCGGCGCCTTGCCGGAGACTCTGATCGAAAGCGAGCTGTTCGGCCACCGCAAGGGAAGCTTCACCGGCGCCGACGAGCATCGGGTGGGGCTGTTTGAGGTTGCCAATGGAGGAACGTTGTTCTTGGACGAGATTGGCGAACTTCCCAAGTCGATGCAGGCCAAGTTGTTGCGGTTTCTGGAAAGCGGCGAAATTCGCCGCGTGGGCGAGAACGAGTCGATCATTGTCGATGTGCGAATCATCTGCGCCACGCACCGGCCGCTGATGGAGATGGTCGAAAACGAAGAGTTCCGCGAAGATCTGATGTACCGCATCAATACCTTCGAGATTTCCTTGCCGCCACTGCGGTCGCGGCTCGAGGACTTGCCGCCGTTGGCCGAGCACCTACTCAAGCGGTTCCGGCCGAGCGTTCCGGCGGAACGGAATCGATTTACCCCGGCCGCGCTGGAGTTGCTTCGCGGGCATAGTTGGCCGGGCAATGTGCGGGAACTGGCGAATGTGATTGAACACGCCTCGATTCTGTGCGAATCCGATCCGATCACACCGGAGGACTTGCCCAGCAACTTCGACGCGCGTCGCATCCGCGGGCCACGGCTGGTTGCCGATCTGGGACCATTGTCGCTGCGGGAGTTGGAGTTGCAGGCAATCCACCAGTCGATGGAGCGGCACGACGGCAACAAGCCACGGGTGGCGGAAGAGCTAGGCGTGAGCCTCAAGACGCTCTACAACAAGCTCAACCAGGCGAGTGCGTTGGAGAAGAGCGCTTAGCACGCCTTAATACCAGCACGCCCAATACCAGCACGACGCGCGAGCGAGTGCAGCGGCGGAGGAGTGCGTGTTGCGCCGCAGAAATCGTTTTGGAGAAATACGCGAACGCCTCCGCCGATGCACTTGCTTGCGCTGCGTGCTGGTATTGGGGCGTGCTGGTATTGCCGCGAGGGTTAGCTGACCTTGCGCACGACCCCTACGACCACGCCGAGAATTTTGGCGTTCTTGACGTAGATCGGCTTCATGTTCGAGTTGGCCGGTTCCAGTCGGATGCGGTTTGCCTCCGGAAACCAGCGTTTCAGCGTTGCTTCGCCTTCTTCGGTTAAGGCGGCGACAATCTGACCCTTGCGTGCGGTGCGCTGCTTCTTGATGATCACGTAGTCGCCGTCGGAAATGTGGTCCTCGATCATCGAGTCGCCGCGGACATGCAGCGCCACCAGGCTCTTGTTGCTGAACATGGCGTCGAAATCGACCCGCTCTTCCTGTTCGATCGCCTCGTGCAGCACGCCGGCGGCGATTTCGCCCAGCAGACGCAGGCCGCGTTCCTCGACCGGCTCCTTGGTGAGCTGGATCGCTCGAGACATGTTCTTTTCGCGCGTAATCAGCCCCTTCTTTTCCAGGGCCTTGAGGTGGCACATCACCCCGTTGGGCGAGCTGATGTCGAAATTGTCGCCAATCTCGCGGACCGTGGGACCGTAGCCGCGGTTGCGGATTTTGTCGCGGATGAACTCGTAGACTGCCTTTTGTCGTTGGGTAAGCTTGTCGAGCAGCGCCATTGTCTTGTCCTTTCTGACGGGATCAAACCGCGAGCAGCGAACACGATTCGCCCTCACGAGTGAAATTTTTCGACAAGCCC
>JBBDLY010000428.1:0-2362 GCA_040878585.1 Pirellulales bacterium | reverse complement strand
GCCTTCAAGGCCTCCGGCAGTTCCTCGACCTGATCGGCGCCCGCGGGCACCGTAATCGTCGACCCCTCAAACGCCTCGCCGATCACTTCCGCGCGGCCGCCCAAGTGACGTTTGAGAAACAGCTCCGTCACGGCGTTGAATGCCAGGCGGTTCTCCGGCCGGGCGAAGCCGTGCCCTTCGTCGGGGAACAGCACGTACGTGACCGGGATGTTTTTCTCTTGCATCGCCTCGACAATCTGATCCGCTTCGCTCTGCTTCACTCGCGGATCGTTGGCGCCTTGGGCGATGATGAGCGGGCGTTGGATCTTGTCGACGTAGGTCAGTGGCGACCGCTTGAGCAACTCCGCGCGGCCTTCCTCGGTGGTGTGGTCGCCGACCCGGGTTTTGAACATCTGCAAGGCGGGCGCCCAGTAGGGCGGAATCGTCTCCAGCAAGGTGACCAGCGACGACGGACCGACGATGTCGACCCCGCAGGCGAACACCTCGGGCGTGAACGTCAGTCCGACCAGCGTGGCATAGCCGCCGTAGCTGCCCCCCATGATGCACACCTTGTCTTTGTCGGCGATGCCTTCTTCGACCGCCCAGTTCACCGCGTCGATCAGGTCGTCGTGCATCTTGCCCGACCACTCGCGATTGCCGGCGTTGCCGAACGCCTTGCCGAAGCCGGTCGACCCGCGGTAGTTGACGCTCAGCACGGCATAGCCGCGATTGGCTAGCAACTGATGCACCGGGTTGTAGCCCCAGTGGTCGCGGACCCAGGGGCCGCCGTGGACGTCGAGAATCAGCGGCAGCGGCGCCTTGGGCCGCGCCGGTGTGGCGCCTTCGCTTCCCTTGGGGAGCGAGAGGTAGCTGACCAGGTTCAACCCGTCGCGAGACTTGATGATCTCCGGATGCATGTGGACCAGCGGCAGACCTTCCAGTTCGGACCGGTTGGTGAACAGGAACTTTAGGTCCTTGCTGTCGCGATCGAACAGGTAGTAGTTGACCGGGCCGTTGTCCTTGAGGTAGGCGACGATCCAGCGGCGGTCGTCCAGGGTGCGGCTGCCGATGCCGACGTCCCCTTCGTGCTTGGTTTGCAGCAGCTTGACGTCTTTTTCAACTTCCTCGTCGAAGAACTTCCAACGCTTGCGGTCGTAATGGAACGTGACCGCCTGCAAGGTGTTTTCGGTGGGATGCGCCAAGATCGCGCCGATATCGGTGCGGTCGTCGGCCACGATGAATTCCTTGTCGCCGGTCGCCAGGTCCACCTTGTAGAGTGCGCCGGTATCGCGGCCGGTGCTGTCGATCAGGTAGAGTTGGTTCCCTTCCTTGTTGAACCCGGCCAGCGAGGTGGTCATGGTGTCGTCGCTGGGAATCTTGAGGAAGGTTTCCCACTCGCCCTCTTCGGCCGGCTGATCGTACAGTTGGCCGCCGTCGGGAGCGTACTTGACGCCGAACCGCAGGTTGTAGTCTTCGTCGAACATGAACCCGCTGTAGCCGGGATTCTCCTGAACCAGTTCCGCCTCGCCGGAGAGGATGTCGACCTTGAAGACGTCGTGAAACTGCGGGTTGCGGCGATTGACGGAGATGAGAATCTCTTCCGGGAAGCGATGGCTCACACCGCTGATCCGCGCCGTGATCGGCGCCGCCTGCTGTGGCTCGGACGGCTGTTCGGCGTTGTTATCCGCGGTATTCTCCGCGGCGACTTCGGCTTCCGCCGCGCCGGGCGTCAGCTCGCGGGTCTGGCCGCTGTCGAGATCGACGATGAACACCTTCCAGTTTTCATCCCCCTCGGTGTCCTGCACGTAGATGATGTGCTGGTTCGTGTGCGCCCAGAAGTAGGAGCGGATGCCGCGGCCTTTGTCGTGCGTGACCGGCTTGGCGGCGGCGACGTCGTCGACCGGGCCGACCCACACGTTGAGCACGCCGTCGAGCGGGGCGAGGAACGCCAACTGCGCGCCGTCGTCGCTCAACTCGGGCGAAGCCTTTTCCGGATTGCCAAACAATATCTCACGCGGGATCAACGGCACGTCGGCCACCCGCTGGGCGGCGGTCAATTGAGTGGACTTATTGTCGGGCATGTTGGCTTCTTCGGGTTGCTGGAGTGGTTGGGTGGTCGGTTCGGCGTCGTCGGCCGCAGTCTTGTCGGTCGCAGTCTCGTCGACGGCGGCGTCGTCGATCGGGGGCGGGTCGTCGGTGGCCGCATCGCTCGGTTCATGTTTAGGTGCATCGGGCCGCTCCACCTCGGTGCCGGAGCAGCCGAGATAGGCCGCTACCAACAGCAGCAAACAACTCGTCAACAACGCTTGAGAAATCTTGTTCCTGGTACGCATAAGTCGCTCCGTCTTGCGATTAAGGGAATAGTCGATAGTTCCAATTTCCA
>JBBDLY010000427.1:0-2371 GCA_040878585.1 Pirellulales bacterium | reverse complement strand
GGCCGCCATTTTTTGCGTCAATATCAGTTCTGAAAAGTGCAAAACTGGAACTTAGGGGGCAGGTCTTTTTTCTGTCCAATCGCTATCGGTTGCAATGCATTCATGCCTCGCGCAAAACGCATCTGTCCGGCGGGTAAAGTGTACCACTTGCTCAAGCGGGCGGTGGCGCGGATGACGATCTTCGAGCAGCCCGAGGATTGCGACGCCTTCCTGCGAACGATGCCGTTCCGCGGCAAACGGTGGGCAACCAGCAATGCCATCCGGCTGGGCCTGGAAAGCACCCGACGACCACGAGGCCAGCCGAGAAAGCAACACAAAGAGACCTGCCCTTTTGCCCCCCCTGTTCGCTTTTTGGCCCCTGCAAACGAAACAAGGACTCACGGCGCGTGTCCGTAAGTCCTTGCTACGAAAAGTGCCGACGACTGGAGTCGAACCAGCACGCCCTTAACGGGCACTAGAACCTGAATCTAGCGCGTCTGCCAATTCCGCCACGTCGGCTGCTTCTGCAAGCACGAATTTATACGCCAAACGCCGCCGCGAATCAAGCGGCCCTTGGGCGTTGGCGTGTTGTCTTCATATCAATAATTCAATACGTCGGCAGGTCGGGGTCGACGCTCTTGGCCCACGCGTCGATGCCGCCGGCCATGCTTTGCGCTTGGGCGTATCCTTGTTCTCGCAGCCACTGCGCCACTCGCAGGCTCCGCCCGCCCAAGTGGCAATAGACGACGATCCGCCGTTGCTGGTGCTCGAGCAGTTCGGCGGCCCGCCGGCCCAATTCGCTCATGGGGATCAGCGTCGTGCCTTCTATTCGGACACGCTCGAATTCGGCCGGTTCGCGGCAGTCGAGCAACAGAAAATCGGCCGCTTCCCGCCGCAAGCGTTGCACCGCTTGGCAGTCGATTTCGATTGGAAAGGCATGGTCCTCGGTCAATGGTTTGCTCCTGTGTGTCGATCGTGAAACGGACCTACATTATAGCACTAGTAGGTCAGACCGGCGCGGAGCAGGAACGTGTCGCTGGGGTCGAAGTCGGGCGCGGCGGATTTGAATTCGATCTCTCGGCCGAAGACATAGCCGACCTCCAGGTATGTCTTGAAGCCCCTGGCGCCTTGGTTCTCGATACCCAGCAACAGGCGATAGTCGCTGATGGTCACGACGTCGTCTCCACCGGTGGTGCTGACGGCCCAAGTTCCTCCGCCTAGTTCCCCGGCGACGTACCACCAGATATCGCCAAAATGCGTGTAACCTAGTCGTTGGGCGAAGCGGGGCCGGGGAAAGGTCAACTCGATGCTGGTGTCTCGATCTGGCTTGACGATCACTCCGACGGCCGGCAATAAGCTAATGTTCTGCCAGTCGAGATAGACCACGCCGAAGATCCACTGCACCTGAGGCGATTGATCCCAGGCGGCGAAGGCATGCCCCGAAATCCGCAGGGCTTCGTCGTTGCTCGATTGGAAGTCGCTGTACCAGCCGGGCGTGACCGCGATGTTGGCGCCCCAGCGTTCGTTGATCTTGAACATTGTCTGGAATTTTAGCGAGTTGTCGTACAACTGGTTCGGCAAGTCGACGCCCGGCGGACCGTCCAATACATGGACCGCGAACGCGGGGGTCAAAATCAAAGGCATCTCGCGACTGGGCACAGGAAACGCCAAGGTCACCGAGACGTCGCTGCTAACGACGCCGAAGTCGGACACCTCGCCGCCAGCGAGAAACGTCTCTCGAAAATTGAACCGCTGAAACACGCCCTCGCGCCGCGAACTAGCCGGTCGGCGAATGGGGCGGTCATACGCCGGTTGTGCCGTGGCGTAGTTGGGCACGTCCCATTCCGGGTCGACCAACTCCTCCGGATAACTAACCGGAAAGACCGGCGCCGGCTGTCGCCAGTCCTCAGGCGGCGACGACGTCGCCTGCCGCGAGCGGGACGTTGCCGTGGATACGTCGGCGGAAGGTCCGTTTAAGGCCACGGACATTGGCTCGCCGATGGAGAAATCCGCCGACAAGTCGGCCGAGGCGATCGGTCGCGGCACCTGCACCACGGGACGATTCTCGAAAGCCAAGGCAATCGAATCGAGAATCGTCCAGACCACCACCGCCGCCAGGAATCGATAGAACTTGTCGCCCGGCGCAAGGTCGTCCACCATTGAGGCAGACTGTGAACTCATGGGAGAATACCCTTATAGGACCGCCCCAAAGGGCGTCGAGTCGATTGGAAGATGGTGCTGTTGAATTCTAGACGGCAGCGGAGTGCCAGGGTTTTAAGGGTGGCAATGTAATCAGGATTTTGAACAGGAGGGAACAGAGAGAACGAAGAAAAAGATTCTCAGTTGTCTCCTTTTCCCTCGGTTTGCTCAAACAATTAGATCATCGTTACCT
>JBBDLY010000426.1:0-2373 GCA_040878585.1 Pirellulales bacterium | reverse complement strand
TCTGGCAGGCGATCCGCGGCAAGTCGCGGCTGGGCGATTCGATCGAGCAGCCCGATTACGACGGAGACGGCCGCGTCTCGTTCGAGGACGCGCACGCCTACGCGCTGATTCACTCAAATACAATCGACGTCTCGATCAAAACCTCCGATCGATTCTTGCGGGCCAAAAGTAAGCTGCGCGACAAGGACCACGAGGAATTGCTCTCGGCCGATTCGCCGTATTCCGAACTGCTTGCCATCGGCCGGCCAGCCGAGCGGGCTGTGCTGGAGCAGTTGAGCGCCGAGTTGGAGTTGTCCGGCGACCGGCGCGCCGAGGCGGCGTTGGAAGCGAAGAAAAAGCTGGAGGCGGACAAGAAGAAGGCAGAGGCCGAACGCAAGAAGACCGAGGGAGAATTCAATGCCGCCCGCGAGGCAATTCGCAAGGAGTTGTTAAACCGCTGGCCGGAATTGGCGAACATCTGGAACCCCGCCGCGCAAGACCTGCTGGCCATTGATGGAGCGGAGATGCAGCAGTTCATCGAGTCGCACGGAGAGTTCTCCCGGTTCAGCGTCAAGCACGATGAAATGGAGCGGCTCAGCGAGCAAAAGCGGGACGTCGAGCGTCGCATGGCCAAATGCGACCGCGTGATTCGCACGCTGGAGAATGTCGCTTTGGCGGCGAACCTCACGCACGTTGCCGACGAGGAAACAATGGCTCAGTTTCAGCGGCTTCGCGAGGCGGAAGCGGGCGGTTTAGGGAAATAGCGACCGATGCAACTCGCGGTAATCTTCGACATCGACGGCGTGTTGGTCGATTCGTATCGAGTTGAATATCGGTCACGCACTGCGGGCGACTTCAGCCCAGTCGCAGGCCATCACGTATTGGTGTGCGACGGCGCGAAAGCGGCCCCAGTCGTCGCGGCCGGAGCCTCCTTCCGCAAGATTACCCAGCTTGTCGATCACCGGCTGCAATTCAGAAGGCAGTAGCCATTGAAAGCCGGTAATGCCCTCGCTCTCGTCCAGCGGACTCGCTTCGTCAGGCACGTCGGTCACGTGGAATACATAGGTCGCATACGGCGCGCTCCGCTTGCCTTCCTGAAAGCTGTAGGTGAGCACCGCCAGCAACCTCTCGCTGTGGACTTTAAAGCCGGTCTCCTCGAACACCTCGCGGCGCATCGATTCGACGACCGGCTCGTCCCAACCAATGCCGCCCGTCGGCAGCCGAAAGGTTTGATCCGGATAGCTCCCTTTCGTATGCAGCAGGATTCTGCCGTCGGAGCGCTGCAGTACGAACAACGACTCGCCGCGACGGGTTTCCACCCGCTTGCCGCGAAACTTGCGAGTCGACTTGCTGCACTCGATGGTAAAGTGCAGCCGATCGTATTCGCCATAGGCCCGTTCAAGTTGTCGTAGTTCCTGCGGGTCGAGCAGATCGTCAATAGATAAAGGCATGTTGTTTTTTGCGTCCGTGCAAGGAGACCCGCGCCATCGATCAAGATTGATCTTTTATGAAATCACCCGAGTATTCCTCCAAAGTTTAAGATGGTCGCGCACCGTCGGCAAGACAGCATGCGCGGCGTTTAGCCCGTGATGCGCAAAACAGGCGGGTGGCTTGCGGAAAAAGACAAAGCACGGCAACTGGAACGCAAGATCCAAGCGGCCACCGATTTCTACGTGGAAAATTGTTGCGAAACGCGCGTGGCTGGTATAGGCTAACCGCTGTGCCACGGACATGCTGTTGCGTCGCGGCACATGCTGTTCGAGGTTGCCGCATCTGCCTACCAGTGGCAACCGCATGAGCCAGCTTGGAGCCACCGCCGATTACCTTGGGCTGGAGGTTGAGTCCGCCAGCGACGCCGCCTTGTTGGAGCGGTTTGTTTCGGGGCGTGATGAAGACGCCTTTGCCACTCTGGTCGATTGTTATCGGCAATTGGTCGTGCGTATCTGCCGCCGCGCGCTGGGCAATCACCACGACGTGGAGGATGCCGCGCAAGATACGTTTCTGGCGTTGGCCAACGGCGCAGCCTCGATCGAGAACCCCGGGTCATTGGCAAGCTGGCTGTATGGCGTGGCCACCCGCACCGCCCGCCGACTGGCGGCCAAACGGGGCCGGCGTCGCGAGCAGCCGCTCGAACAAGACTGGATCGCCGGCGACGACGAATGGACGATCGCCTTGCACTACATGCATGAGTTGCTTGATGAAGAACTGCACCGCCTGCCGCAACGCTATCGCGACCCGTTGATTCTGCATTACCTGCTGGGCAAAACGGTCAAGCAGGTGGCCGCTCAGTTGGAAACCAGCGTGGGCAGCATCGACGGCTATCTGAAGCGAGGCAAGCGGGAACTGCGCGTGCGATTGGCCATGCGCGGTGCCGGCTTGGCGGTTACCTTCGGC
>JBBDLY010000425.1:0-2383 GCA_040878585.1 Pirellulales bacterium | reverse complement strand
CGGATGGACAACCAGCCCATAGAGTGTTACCAGAACCAGCACCTTGCCAATGATCTGCAAGCCGTATGGCTCGAACACCTTATGCAGAAAGAACAGAATCGAGATCAACACCACCCAGCGATAGATGGTCGACGCCACCGTATACAAGGCGAACAGCCATTGATTGCGTTGCGGCAGGAACGGGTCGGGGGGCTGCGTCAGTCCCAGGCACCACTGGCCGAGCTTCTGGAACAGAATGCTGTTGGCTTTTTGCCGCAGGTTGGGCACCTCCATCAGGTCCGACAGGATGTAATAGCCGTCGTAGCGCAACAGCGGGTTGCCGTTGAAGACGATCGTGCTGACGGAACTGACGAACATGATGCTCAGGCAAATGTAATTCAACAGGCCCGGCTCGGTAAACCACCAGACGAACGTGGCGATGCTGGCGATGACGATTTCGACCCACATGCCCGCCGCGCCGATCGCCGCGCGATGCCATTTGTTCGGCAGCATCCAACTGTCGGAGACGTTGCAGTACAGGCAAGGGGTGAGCACCAGCAGCATCACGCCCATCTCGTGGCATTCGCCGCCGAAGTGCTTACAGGCCAGACCGTGACCGAACTCGTGAAAAATCTTCGTCACGGCCAACACGCCCGCCATGAGCAGCCAGTTCTTGGCGGAAAAGAACTCATGAAAGGCCGGCAGTCGAGCGGTGAAGGCGTCGAACTGCACACCCACCAGCAGCAGCGCGCAGCACGCCAGCAGCAGCGAGGCTGCGACGGCGGGGGCCGAGAACGCCCAGCGAACCTTGGGGTACAGCCAATTCAGCAGGCGATCGGGATCAATGCCGCGAAATCGCAGCGCCAACACATTCGACAGCTTGCTTTGCAGCTCCTTTCGCTTCCGCTTGCGGCGGCGTTCGACCAGTTGACCGCCTTGGCCGGGCGCGTCGGCGATGACCACGCCGCTTTGGTGCAGATTGCCGATGAACCGATCGAGTTCTTCGACGGTGAGCTTGGCGGGCGGAAACTCTGCTTCAAAACGAGCCTTGATCTCGTCCAGGCTGGTGCGGCCGTCGAGCATCCGCAGGATGGCGTATTCCTCTTCGCGAAAGCGAAAATAGTTCAGCCCCACCGGCTCCTTGACGACCCAATAGCGTTCGCCCTGGTAGCGATGCGACCGGGCCGACAAGTCGGGCCGCATCCGAATCGGCAGCGGCCGAGACGAAGTCGAAACAAGGCTGTCGGCGAGTGTAACCACAGTGGATCAAATCCTAAATTCGAATATCGAAATCCTAAACAATGTTCGAATTTCAAAGGCCCCAATGAATGAAACGACTAGCGGGAAGGTGTTTTGAGCATTTGGATTTCAGTCATTCGAATTTGTTTAGGATTTCGAATTTAGTGCTTCGAATTTCCCTACCGGATCGTCATGTCGACCGACAGGCCCGGCAGCAGCACCCATTGGCCGTTCTGTTGGCGGTTGTCGACCTCGGCTCGCACGCGGTACTGGCCGCCGGCGAGCACCTTGGGAATGGCGTTGACGATGCTGCCGCGGAACTCTTCCACCCGACCGCCGATGCGTGCCTTTACCAGCACTGGCCGGCCGATCACTTGCGACGGCGTCAGTTGGTTGATGTTGACGAAGCCTTGCACTTGCAAGCGGTCCATGCGGACCAGGTGGCAGACCGTATCGCCCGGGCTGACCCATTCGCCGGCGTCGAGATCGATGTCGACGATCACGCCGTCGATCGGCGCCAATATCTGCCGTCGTTGCAAGGCGACCTCCACCGCGTCGAGTTCGGCCTTGGCCTTGTCGGCGTTGAAGCCTTGCACCTTCAGTTCCATGGCGGCCTGCTCGGTGCCGAGCGTGGCCCGCTCGAATTCCAACTCCAGGCGGCGAATTTCGGTCGGCGACAGCGCACGAGCAACCGCCGCGTTGGCCTCCTTGGCCATTTCAAACTCCTTCTCCGCCACCCGCGCGGCCGATGCGGCGTAGCGGACGTTGATATCGTTGGTCGCCTGATAACTGGCAATGCGGTGGTCGATTTCGGCGTTGGTTTTGACCAACTGGGCGCGGCGATCGTCGAGCTTGGCGATCAGGTCGCCGCGCCGGACGTTCATGCCCGGCTTAACCAGCACGGCGACGACCAGCCCCTCCTCCTCGGCCGGCACCCGCGGCCCTTCGATCTCCGAAACAATGCAATTGGAAATCTCCAAGCCCTCACCAACCCCCGCCGACGCCGGTTGCGCAAACGTCGGTCCAGCGGAGGAGAGCAGGAGAAGCGCCGGAGCAAACCAGGCGGCGATCAGCAGCGGAGCGATTCGATATGTGGTCATGGTGGTTTTCCTTCGCCGGTGTGAGGTGTGAGGTGTGAGGTGTGAGGTGTGAGGCGTGAGGTGTG
>JBBDLY010000424.1:7128-14584 GCA_040878585.1 Pirellulales bacterium | reverse complement strand
CGAAATGCCGAGAGTTGTGGCCGTGCTGGCCGTGGTGCTGGCCGTCAATGCACTGTTTGTCGTAGCGTGCTACAAGGAGTTAAAAATCACTTCATTCGATCCGGAACTGGCCACGACGCTCGGCGTGAATGCAAGGTGGATGCACTACGGGCTGATGACCCTGGTGGCGATTACGGCCGTGGCGAGCTTTGAAGCGGTCGGCAACATCCTGGTCGTCGCTATGTTTGTCGTGCCCGCGGCGACCGCGCAGATGCTGACCAACCGCCTGCCGTGGATGATTCTGATCAGCTTGGTGGTCGCCGCCTTGGGAGCGATCGTCGGTCACGTGGGGGCGATCGTCGTGCCGGCCGCCTTCGGATACGGCAGCACCACCAGCGCCGGCATGATGGCGGTCGCCGTGGGGCTGTTCTTCGGGCTGGCCCTGCTTTTCTCGCCGTCACGGGGCCTGGCGCCCCGGCTGGTGCGCCGACTGCGACTCACTGGACAGATCATCGCCGAGGATCTGCTGGGATTACTATACCGCAACGAAGAATTCGATCCCCAGCAAACAATGACCTTCGCGGAACTGTCCCATGCGATCCCCGCCAACCGGCTCGCACAGCGTTGCGTGCTGCTGTGGCTGGTGGCGGCCAACGCCGTCGCCCGAGACGGCAAGGAGTATCGGCTTTCAGAAGCGGGCCGCGACCGCGCCGCCGCTCTGTTGCGTGCGCATCGGCTGTGGGAGGAATATCTGGTGAAGGAAGGGGACGTGCTGCCGGACAAGACCCACCCGTCGGCCGAGCGTCTGGAGCACTTCACCGACAAGCAATTGCGCCGTCGCCTGGACAAGGAAACCGCCGCCGCTGCCATCGATCCTCACGGCAAGCCGATTCCGCCGGAGCGGCCGTAGTGTGCCAGGCGTCACTTCAGAGACGCTTCCAGGCTTAACAGCCGCCGCTTGGTGCGCAAGCCGCCGCTTGAGGAATAGCCGCCCAGCGAGCCGCCGCTGCCAACCACGCGGTGGCACGGCACGATGATCGGCACACGATTGCCCGCCATGATATTACCCACGGCGCGGGCGGCGCCCGGCGACCCCGCGACGGCGGCCAATTCGGCATAGGACATGGTCTGGCCGATCGGAATGCTTCGACAGGCATCGATCACCCGGAGGGTAAAAGGCGTTAGCCCGCGGTCGTGCAATTCCACGTCGAGAAAATCGTCTGCTTCCCTGTGAAAGTACGCTTGCAAGCGGCCGATCAGGACATCGTCTTCGGACGGCTGGAATTCGACTTCGGCGGCGTCTAGCCGATCTTGAGCGATCGCGCTGACAAACGCTTCGAGCATCCGCTGTTGGCTGGGCAGATCGAAAAAGAGCCTTGCGACAAGGTGTTCGCGGCGCTGCACGCCGATCCAGCCAAAAGGAGTTTCCGCCGAGACGTGGCTGTGCGTAACGGCAGGGGAGAGAATCGCGGCTGAGTCTGGTAAATGTGGCATCTTCTTGGTACCGTGAAGGAGGCCGGTCGATACGCTGTAACGGATCGCACCGGGCAAAAGGAACCGGAGCAGATATCTACCTGGACATGGCGTCCAGACGTCATCGCCAATCTTGGCGTCGATTATACTGCATTGAGCCATGACCACCACAGAAGCCTGCTGCAAATACAGCCGCCCGCGGCAAAATAGGATGCGCCCGGCAGTCACGGGCAAAACTCGCTACCCCAGGATGTCGACACAATGAATCCATTCAGTTCGATCAGCGACGATTTCTATATCAATCTGACCCTCAGCACCGAGATGGAATTGCCCAGCAATCGGGAAGCAGTGCTGCATTATTTTGAGCGCGTGCAGAAATCGTATCCTTCGATGCGCAATTTCTACAGTCGGGACAAGAGTGATTTTGTCCTGGAAGAAGATAAGGATCGCGGTCAATATCGCTGGGCGTCGGTGGAACCGCGCAGGATTTGCTCCGGCCACGTCAACGCCGAGTCGATCGAGGCGGCCATGGGCCAGCATCAGTTGGTGCTCGAACTGGCCCCGTATGCGCTATCGGTCAGTCCGCTGGATTGCGAGGCGCTCGATCTGTTATTTGGTTTCGATTTTACGTTTCGCGGCAATCACAACGAGTTGATCGCCGAGGCGCTGGGCGTTCCGCCGGCGTTCGAAAAACTCTCGGAACATGCTGGTGCGACGGTTATCAATTACGAACCGTCCTATACGCTGGCCCTCGACGAGGAATGTCGATTGCAGTGCCGTATGAGCGTCGAGACGCGCACCAACGCCTACCAGATTCGCACAGGCGAATTCCCCGAAGAGCAATTGAGCGTGTATGTCACGGCCAGGCAATATGGCAGTCTGGAACCGGACATGACCTATGTCGGAGCGCTGGAGCGGCTGAACCGGCTTTGCGGACGAATGCTGGAGGAGCATGTGATCGAACAGGTGTTGCAGCCGCTGGCACGAACCATTGCCATGCGCTAGGATGACGCAAGAATAACTTCCGCATTTGCTTCGCATGGTGGCAAGTCAACTCCACGGCCTATTTGAACAGAAGGCAACAGAGAAAACGGAGAACGGAAATCTCTGTTGACTCTGTATCCTTTGTTGCCTCTAGTCAATCAATGCCTGAACTGGCCCGAGGTTGACGGGCGCACTTTCTCTTCTTCGATTTTGCTCGGTCTGTTCGAAGCGATGTGGTATCAAATAGTCTAAGGCTGAATGTGATCCCAAATGTAGTAGTATTTGATGGATTCTGTGATTTATTGGAAGGCTGCCGGGAGCCAACTTAAAGCGAACAGAGTGGATTGGAGGCAACAGAGGCTCGCTTCTCCGTTCTCTCCGTTTCCTTCTGTTCAAATCGAAACTTGAGCCGGTTTGTTTTATTTTCCGCTGCTACGGCGTCGGCTTCCGCCTCGGCGATTGCCACCACCTCCGCGGCGGCTTCCCCCGCCCCCGCCCCCTTTTTGGCGTTGCTCGAGATTGCGATCCACGATCACGCCAACCGCATCGAGCCAGGTGGGGATATTGCGGTGAACCGTCCGCGGCCCCTCCGCGGCGTCTTCGTCGGCCGCATCCTCTGCGGATGAGTCGTCTTCGCCTTCCAGATCGGCGTCGGTATCGTCGCGATATCTTCCCGCGGCGGCATCCAAGTCTTTTTCGTCGTCTTCGTCATCGCCATCGTCGCTAGCTTCTCCGGTAGCGGCGTCTGTTGCGGACCTGCCGCGGCTGACCGGCGGTTTGCGACCACGACGGCGACGGCGGCGGCGCTTGCCGCGAGGGGCGCCCTCGCCCTCCGTCTCGGACTCGTCCTGGAGAGAGTCGCCGTCGGCGTCTTCAGCCGGTTCGACACGATCTGACTCTTCGTCAGGCTCGCCTGCTCGCTCGGTGTCGTCCCGCAGTTCGTCGGTTGGCTTGTCGCGCCCACGGCGGCGGCGTCCACGACGACGGCGACGACGGCGCTTGCCGGTCTCGTCGGTGGAGTCCCCTTCGCCGGCATCCGACTCCGCCTCGTCGGCGGTATCGACTGGAATCGCTTCCACCGTTGCGCCGGAGGCGAACGCCTCATCCTCGCCGGCGACGTCTTCCTCGGCCTCTTCCAAGAAATCGACGTCTTCGAGTTCTTCGAGTTCCGCCTCGCGGGCGGCAATTTCCGCGGCGCGGGCTTCCGCGTCGATTTCGTCGTCAACGTCTTCCGCGACCACTTCTGGCGATGGGGCGGAGCGAACCGGCGGCTTCTCGGCTGCAGGTCGCGCCGCAGGGGCTGGCGGCCGCGGAGCGTCGCTGGCGGCGACTCCCAATTGCGAGGCGAGCGAGTTCCAGTCTCCGCCGCTGGCTTGCGGCATCTTTCGGCTGGCTTTGACTGGGGCTACGCCTGGCACCTTGGCAACCTGGACATCGGCCTCCTTCTTGACGGCAGGCTTGCTCGGATCGACGCCGATTTTCGAGACCAGACTCCCCCAATGATCCGCACCGTCTGAGTCTTCGCTGGCAGGAGACGGTGAATTGGTGGGTGGTTGTGATTCTTCCGGTTGCATAGTTCGGCTGACCGCCCGGTCGGCGGCGACTCTCCATGGATTTGAGCATTGGCCGCGTGGTTGAATTCGCACCGGCCGCGAACCGCTGCGGGCGAAGGCCCCCACGATGACGTAAGCCGTTCAATATAGGTACTTGCCAGCCGTTTGCAAAGCCGGTTCCCCTGCCGAATAGCTTGCCAACCTGAGCAGAGTCGCCCCCAAGACGAACCATCGCAGCCCGGCTACGGAGTTTCGAACGCCTTTGACCTGGCGTGCGCCAGCAACTACTGTAAACCGCAGAAGCCGGCCAAGGTCGTGATTCCTGAAGATCCTCTAAAACCCGAGACGCAAACGCCATGAGAAACTTCGCCCTGTCGCTGACCCTACTCTCGCCGCTGTTCACGATGCTGCCGGCCGATGAATCCGAGGCAGGGCGATTCTTTCGTCGCGATCGATGTCGGCCTGCTTGTCGCGCAGTCTGCGCGCCGACGGCGGCGAATGTTCCACCGGCAGTCACGGCCCCGGTCCCGCAGCGGGATCCGTGGCGCAGTCTGTACGACGGCAAGTCGCTGGCCGGCTGGGAAATCGCCGAGGAGGACGAATTCTACCAGCATGGCAAAATCGCCGTGAATGAAGGCGTGATCGAAATGCAGATGGGAAGTCCCTCAAGCGGCATTCGCCGCGCCGATGAAGACGGACTGCTCCGCGAGAATTACGAATTGGCGTTCGACGCCCGGCGGATCGACGGCGTCGACTTCTTCGCGGGCGTGACGTTCCCGATTGCGGAGGACTATTGCACGCTGATCATCGGCGGCTGGAGCGGCACGATCGTGGGTCTGTCGAATGTTGACAACCTGGCGGCGGCGGACAACGACACGACGCTGACCCGCGACTTCGAGACCGACCGATGGTACCGTATCCGGCTGCGGGTTTCGCAGCATAAAGTATCCGCCTGGATCGACGCGCAGCAGATTGTCGATCTGCCACGCAAGGACCGCAAGTTTGCGATCTGGTGGGAACAAGAACCGATGCGGCCGCTCGGCATTGCCAATTGGTTCACGGCCTCGCAACTGCGCGATATCAAGGTTCGCCCGATCGAGCCGGAAGAAATTGCCGCGGATGCACCATAGTGCGGAACTTTTGGCGGAGTTGGCACGTCGAACCTTCATTACGTTCCGTCCCCTGATTAGGAAATTTCTCATGACTCAACTTCCCTTGGCTCGCCAAACCGACCGTTTGGGGCTGTCTTCGTCGGCGGCGAGACGCCGCCGTCACGCTTGCTTGACTCGCCGAACTGTCCGTTTGGGCCTGGTTTCCGTCGTTATCGCCGTGATCGCCTGCTCGGCCGCGACGCCCGTCTGGGCAAGGTTCGCACAGCCCGACTTAAAGACGGTTCCGATCGAACGGCTGCAAACGAACTTGCAGGCGGCAATCGAAAAATCTCCTGATGATGCGAACCTGCGGCGCAACCTGGCCCGAGTCTACGCGATGGCGTTTGCCTCGAAGCAGGAGAATGTCGAGATCAACAACAGGGATGATATGCCCTGGTTCGGTTTTACGCCGAAGTACATTCCGTTTGAAGTCAAAGCAACCGACGACGCCCAGGTCAAGCAGCAGGCCGAGGCGGCCTTGGCCGCCGCTATCGAGCAGTACCAGGCGGCCTTGGAACTGGATCCCGATCATCTGGCCACCCAGCTTGGCATGGCATGGGCGCTGGACCAGGCCGGCCAGGACGAGGAAGCCAAGGGCAAGTATCGTGCGGTGATTGAGACTGCTTGGAAGCAGGAAGGCGGGCGGAAGTCTGGGCGATTGGGGGGCAACTACCTGACCGTCGAGGCCGCCAAATACCTGATTCCCTTGCTCGACCCCGAGCAAGATGGCGACGAGATTATGACCCTCAAGTCACGCATCCGAAAACTGCGTGCATTACCCCGACCGGTCACGCCGATTGCAATTCCGCTGACCGCCGGCCTTTCGGCCGAGGCGATCCACGACACGCAGGCGGCCGTGCGGTTTGACGCCGATGGCACTGGGTTGCCGCACCGCTGGACCTGGCTCAACGACCGCGCCGCCTGGCTGGTTTACGATGCACAAGGGGACGGCCAAATTACTTCGGCAACGCAGTTGTTCGGCAGTGCTACGTTTATGCTGTTCTGGGAAAACGGCTACGACGCACTGTCCACGCTCGACGACAATGGCGATGGCCGCCTGGCAGGTGCGGAATTGGGCCGTTTGGCCCTGTGGCACGATGCCAATGCCAACGGCGTCAGCGAGCCGGGCGAAGTGCGCCCGCTCTCGGAGTACGGCATCAAGTCGCTAGACTGCGGCTATGAGCGGGCCGCCGACGGATATTGGCGATCGCCTCAAGGCGTGGTGTTCGAGGATAGTTCCAGTCGTCCCACGTTCGACATCGTCCTTGAACCGCGCTAACATTGCGCTACCAGTACACATGCGCTAATACCAGCACGCAGCGCCAGCAAGTGCATGGCGAGCTTATACGTGTTCCGCCGCCGGAAACGGTTCGGCGGAAAAGCGCCTGCTCCTCCGCGGATGCACTTGCTTGCGCATGCGTGCTGGTATTATCCTGTTCCGCGGTCAGGCGCCGCCGTCCGGTGGATAATACCCCGCTAGTCGCTCGGGCGGCGCGCCGCAGTGATACGCCGACAACAGCGCCCAGTTGCGGAGCGTTTGCCGCACCACGCCGTGCTGCTGCCAACGCCGCGGGCTGATATAAATCGGCCCTGGCAGCAGCCGCGGCCTTGCCACCCGCCGGGCGCGCTGAGACAGATCGACGTCCTCCATCAACGGCATCGGCGCAAAGCCGGACAATCGATGAAACAGCTCTCGGCGGATCCATAAGCCTTGATCTCCGTATAGCAAGCCGAACAACCGCACTCGGGCGGCGTTGCCGCGCTCGAGGGCGCGATAAATCGCGCCGCGGGCCTCGATCTGCTGCTCAAAGCCGCCCAGTGCTTGCCGAGCATCTCGGCAGGCGAAGCGAATCTGCGCAATCGCGTCATCTGCCAGCCAGTTGTCGGCATGCAGGAACAGCAGGACGTCGCCGTTGGCGGCGGCGGCGGCGGCGTTCAATTGGCGGCCCCTGCCCCGCTGCGCGGCAACGAGTTGCGCGCCGCACTCTGCGATGATTCGCGGCGAGCCGTCACTGCTGCCACCGTCGGCGCAGATGATCTCCTCGGCGTCGCGCGCGCTGTCGATCGCGCGGGAGACGAGTTCTGCTTCGTTTAAGACGGGAATGATCACCGACACGCGCATCACGGACATTGTAAGAAAGCCATCCCGTAGCGGCAGGCCGGCGGCCTCCCGCCGCCGAAGTTGGCAGCTTTGGCCGCGGCGCATAGGCAAGGCGGAGAGTTGCCAGGAAACTCTCCGCCCTGCACGTTGTCGCGAAAAGACTTAACGAAAGCTAAACCGGCAACTGCCGGAACCGGGGCCTCAGGGGGAATACG
>JBBDLY010000424.1:0-7028 GCA_040878585.1 Pirellulales bacterium | reverse complement strand
ATCACGGTCGACTTCATCCGTTGACAAGCTCCGCACCAATCGGCGCCCACGAGCACGACCAACGGTTGCCCGTTTTCCATGCTCCTGGCGTGGGCGTCCTCATAGGTATCGGCGCCTGCCCCGACCGTGGAAAGTTGCAGCAATACAGTTAATGCTACAGCATTCATATAGAATCTCCTTCTCGCGCCGACCTAAAGACGACGCGCATGTTAAAGTGGGGATGTACAGCAGCCTGGCCTGCTTCTTCGCACACCCGAAAGTTCAAAGCATTGAAGGTGGGATCTCAGCGCGACGTCCATCATCCTGATGGATACCGCCTTGTTGGCCGAGCAAGATTCTTGCAAATGCGACCGATCCTTAATCGGTTGGAACATTCGCGGCGTGGGAATCTCTCAATGCTTTTCCGTAAGCAACTGCCCTGTACGTGAAACGTCAAAGTTGTCAATCTCGCGGCAATCGCGAGTCCCGATTGTAACCGCCAAAACCGGATCGAAAAGGGGGCAGTTTGAAAGTTTTGGATAAATGGCGCAAAGCTTGCCGATTTATTGATTTACGTAGGCGTCGACTGGCAAAATGAGCCAAATGGCGCGCCAAAAGGGGGCGAATTGAGGCAGGGTACGTGCCGCGGCCTCGAAAGGCCGATTGGTTGCATTCGCACGGATTGATATAATTGCGTCGCGCCACCATCCCACAAAACGTGGATGCTAGCGTCCTCATCAGGTAACGGTCGAGTCTTTTATGAAGCTTAGGGTTGGCGTCGTCGGATTGGGAAACGCCTGGGATACGCGGCATGCTCCGGCGTTGCGCGCCCTTAGCGATCGTTTCGACGTCACGGCGATCTGCGAGCAAGTATCGCATCGCGCCGAACGCGTGGCGGCCGAATTCCAAGCCCAGGCGGTCGACGGCTATCGCGCCTTGGCCTTCCGGTCGGACGTCGACGCCGTGGTGATGCTGTCGCCGCAATGGTACGGCAGCCTGCCGATCCTGGCGGCATGCGACGCCGGCAAGGCGGTGTACTGTGCAGCCGCCATCGATATGGCGCCCGACGAGGCGCTGCGGGTGAAGCAGCGCGTCGATCAGTCGGGGATCGCCTTCATGGCGGAGTTTCCCAAACGGCAGGCGCCGGCGACTCTCCGACTGAAGGAGCTGATCGCCACGCGGCTGGGCGCGCCGAAATTGCTGTTCTGCCACCAGCGTCTGCCGACCGAATCGGAACAACGAACCCTGCCGGCCAGCGCGCCGGCGGCAAGCCCCAAACATAGCATGATCGAACTGGTCGACTGGTGCCGCTACGTCGTCGATCGCGAACCGGCCAGTGTGATTGGCATCGGCCACAGCATGCGGCCGGAGCCGGACGCCGAGGACTACGAGATGATGAGTCTCGATTTCTCGCAGCCGGGCGAGACCGGTACGGGGCCGATCGCTCAGATCAGTTGCAGTCGCTATTTCCGTCCAGAATGGCCCGAAGCCCGTAATTTTCGCACCACCGCCGCATTGCAAGTCGCCTGCGAGCACGGGGTCGCCTTCGTCGATCTGCCGGCGACGGTGGTCTGGTTCGACACGGCTGGGCGGCATCTGGAGACGCTCGACTCCGAGCGTCCGGTCGGCGAGCAACTGCTCGCGCAATTCCATCGTGCGGTCACCAGCCTGGTCCGCCGCACCGCCGACCTGGACGACGCCTATCGGGCGCACTCGGTGGTCCTGAAAGCCCGCGAGAGCCGGCGGCTCGGGCAGCGGCTGGCCATCGACGATCTTTAGTGCGGTTCCAATTTCCAGCGCGTTGCCACCCTGCCGACCAAAAGTGCCATTGCCACGGCTGAATCGCATCGTCGCGCGTTGACACTATGGCTGCGGTTGCCGCTTGGTATTTACGCCCTCGATCTTGCCAACTACTTTACCTTCGGGATCGCGGATGGTCATGGTCCATTTTTCCGTTCCCTCTTGGGAGAAGTCGGCAACGACGGTGACCACCGGACCATTGGGCGCACCTTCCAACACCGCCGTCATGGTCTTCTTGGCGGCGGCCCACTGGGCCGTGGCGCGATTGACGGCGCCATCCTGCTGAAACGTCCAGAACTGGTATTTCTGGGTTTTCTCATCGTAGGTCATCATGGTGCAGACCGACATGCCGCGATACCCGCCGGCCGGTTGAAAATCGACTTCCTGCAACACCCATTGGTCGTCGACCATCCATCTGGCTTGTACCGTGCCTTCAACCACGAGTCCCTTGGGATTCTCCTGGGTCGGCGGCACCTGCATCTTCCCGCTCCATTGACCGACGTAATGGTCGAGTACCTGCAACTCGGCCGAGCGCGTCGGCATATCCTCGGCCGCGAGCCGATCCGTATGTCCAAACCAAACGACCACCAACAGACCCATTAAACCGGTATACAGACAGCGCATCGATGTAGCTCCAGAGAAAACAAAAGTGGCATGTAACTTCTGGTATTGTAGCGGGAAAGTGCCGTCCGCATATGGGAACCGAGAAATAGTAGCGACCAACGGATGCGTCGGCCAAGCGTGCCGGACGTCAGTCGATTTCTTCCAGCCAGAGCCGAATCTCGTTCTCATACTCGCTCGCCAGGTTGCTCATAACCAGTTGGCGATGGAAGCTGGCGGCGCCTTCTTCGAGCATGTCGGCCGCTTCGGCGCTGGGGAACCGTCGGGACGGGTCCGGCGCGACCAGCCCGCGGCAAAAGTTCATCAGCAGTTCATTGCAAACGACCTCCTGCGGCAGAATCTTGGGCAGCCGCTGGGCGAGCAATCGCTTGGCCTCAAGCAGATCGCGGACGGTTCTTTGGCCGGGAAAAATCGGCATGCCGGAGAGCATCTCAACAATCGTGTAGCCAAGGCTCGCCAAGTCGCTCCGCGGCGAATGCTCGCCCCCCTCCAGAACCTCCGGCGCCGCGTAGGTGGGAGTCACGGTACGCACCGCCGGTACGTCGTCCAATTCGAACGCGCTGCCGATGTCGATGATCTTGGCGTTGCCGGTCCGCTTGAGCATGATGTTGGCGGGCTTGATGTCGCCATGCACAATGTTCTCGCGATGCAGCGCCGCCAGCGCCGCCAGGCAGTCGCGCACAATCGCCACCGCCACGCCCGGCTTTAGCCGCGGCTGCACCGGACCGGCCGTCACGATGACGTTGTTCATGTACTCCCAGCGGCGCGTGCTGACGCGATGCCGTACCCGCTCGAGCATCTTCAGCGTGAGCAGTTCGGCCAGATCGTAGCCGTCGATCCATTCCATCTCCATCATGCGAATCGACTTCGCATCGACGAAGTTGTTTACGTCGAGCAGATTGTCCTGCTGGATCAGCGCCACCCGCGCGGCAACGCGCGCAATCTGGGCCATCGACTCCTCATAGCCGCTAAGGGTGTCGAACCGCTCGGGCGAGAATATCTTTAAGGCTACCGGCAGTGTGAAGTTGTCGGTGCCACGACGTTCGGTCAAATAGACGATACCCTGGCCGCCCGAGCCGAGTTTGCGAAGGAAGCGATGGTGGGCGGTCCAGCTAAACCGCTGGTCGTTAACAATTTCGGTATATTTGTCGAGCAGCGTGCCAGGGCACTTGCCCGGCTTCTTTTCCCCCCCGCCATGCGTGAGGGTACGCAGGTCGTCAAAGATGGTGGTCGACGACATGTATGGGTGGTCCGTATGGATTGAGTGCAAGGGGGACTCGGCCGGCAAGCATCAGTCCGCATCTATGCCTGACTCGTTGAAGTTATTGTAGGTTCACGGTTTACTTGACGTCCAGCCTAAAAAGGTTTGGCGCTGGTTTTCGAGGAAGCAATGTATAAGAATGGAGCGGCACCGCGGACTAGAAATCTAGTTGGAAAGGGAAAGAATCTTCATTTGAGAAGCTGCTGGCCTCCGATTCACTGATCAGCGTACAGCACAGTTTTTGCCGAAAGGCAATCAGGATGGTATTCTGTCACTGGAGAGTCAATGGGCAAAAGGAAGAACAAGAATCCCCAGGCGAATCCATCGGCAAGTCCCCCGCCGCAAGTATTCGCCGCGACGACTGGTGTCTATGGAGCCGTTTTGAAAGGAGCCACCCTCACCCAGGTCCAAGCCGAAGCAAAGAGAATCGTGGGCGAGGACGTCGTGGTATGCGGAGATGACTTGGCCGCGAATCGTCGCTTGGCTGGGGAAATCGAACGTAACGCGAATGGCAATGTAAAAAGGTGCCCACCCCACGCAAATGCAGGTCCGCACGCCCTTCCCCATTATCAACCTGATCCTCGACCACCTGACGGACATACGTTTTATGAGACCCCCAATCGAAAAGCCGTCTGAGAGTCCAATGCAATTTTTCACTCCCGAGCTTTTCGTTCGGTTCAACTCGCCGGACGAAGCGCAAGCAAATCAAGCCGACGAAGATTGGGAGGCGGCGGTCGCGAACTACCGTCGCCATCTGGAGGGCCTGGAGGATCGAATGCCTTCGCAGGTCAAGAGATTGACCGAACTCTCGCTCCATGACACCGAATTGCTCGGCATGAATGAAGACGTGGAGCCTTTGCCGTCATCGCAATTGGAACCATTTTGGTTTGCAATCGCAATCGTATCATTGAAACGCGATAACGAGCTTCTCTCGCTGATTTATGTGCTGTGGGATCGGCTGCGGGAGTTCGCCGCTCCTGAGCGGTGGCCGTTCTCAGATCGACGACCGCACTGGCTCTATGATGAAATCCACCAGGCGCCGGGACACGAGGGGGCGAGGTTCGTACACCGAGTACTATTGAGTGATGGACGAGTGTTCGAGATTCCGTTTCTTACAGTGCTAACCCAAACCGTGGCTCTAACCGCACACACACTACAACCGAGCGCTTGACCAATCCTCTTATAAAGGTTGCCGTCAATCTCGCTGGCCTTTGGAATGATCCCATGCTACGCATTCTGCAGTTATCATCCGCCGCACTCTTGTTGCACCTTCTTGCTGGCTTTTCTCAGGCCCATGATCCGGCCGAGGAGATGGCCGCCGCCGCCGAGCGGTTCATTACCTCGCTCGACGACAAGGCCAAGAAGCAGGCCCTGTTCGAGTTCCAGGCCGACGCCCGGCAGCATTGGCGGTTCGTGCCCGCCGACCGGTACGGTCTGAAGATCGCCGACATGACCGAACAGCAGCGGCTATTTGCCCACGCATTGCTCAACAGCGGCCTGACCCACAAGGGGTATCGCCAGGCGCTGTCGATCATGACGCTCGAGGCGATCCTGCACGATCTGGAGAACAAGAACCCGATCCGCGATCCCACCAAGTACTATGTGGCGATCTTCGGCGAACCGTCGGAAAAGGCCACCTGGGGTTGGCGGTTCGAGGGTCATCACCTGTCGATCAACTTTACGATCGTCGAGGGCAAGCTGTTTAGCGTGACGCCGTCGTTCTTCGGCACCAATCCGGCCATCGTCCAGGCCGGTCCGCACAAGGGACTGGAAGTACTCAAGGCAGAGCAGCAACTCGCCCGCGAACTGGTCCAGTCGCTTTCACCCGAGCAACGCAAAAAGGCAGTGATCGCTACCGAAGCGCCGCGGGACATCATCACCGGACAGGAGCGGAAGGTGAACCGGGGGCAATTTTCGCCCGCCGAAGGTATTCCGTTCGCCGATTTGGATGAACAGCAACAGGCGATGCTGCTCGAACTGGTCAACGAATACGCCGCCAAGTATCGCCCGGAAATTGTGGCGCAGATTGATAAACGGGAACCGTTCACCGACGGCAAGGAGATGGTCTTCGCCTGGGCAGGCGGACTGGAGCCAGGCGATGGACACTACTATCGCGTGCAGACGCCGGCATTTCTGTTCGAGTACGACAACACGCAGAACAACGCCAACCACGTTCACGCAGTATGGCGGCACTTTGACGGCGATTTCGGCGAGGATCTGCTGCGCAAGCATTACGATGAGGCGGAGCATCATCAGGAGTGAGAATCGCTAAGCGATTGCCCAAACATCAGCCGCAGGGCGCTAGCCCGCGGTTGGCGTCGAGAAATCGGCCGCTAGCCCGGTGCGGCTGACATTGTCCAGAGAATATCAAGCATCCATTCAGTAGATACACCAGCTCTGAGGGTTGAGTGTGACGCAGTCTAGTCGAAATGGTCGTTTCACTCGGCGCAAGTGGTTCGGCTGTGCCGGGGCGATTGGCGCGGGGCTGACGCTGCGGTTGACTTCCTCGGCACGTGCCGCGGAGACGTCTCCGGTGACCGGGCTGGCCGATGCATCGCTGGAACCGCTCGATCGGATGCTGCGGTCGTTTGTGCGCGAGCAGCAAGTGCCCGGTGCTGCGCTGGCAGTATCGCGCCACGGCAAGCTCGTTTATGCCCGCGGCTTCGGCTATGCCAACGTGGAACAGCAGACGCCGGTCGCGCCCGATGCACTGTTTCGCATTGCCAGTGTTTCCAAGCCGGTCACGGCGGTGGCCGTGCTGCAATTGGCCGAGCGCGGCAAGTTGAAGTTGGATAGCCCTGTGCTCGACCAGATTGTGTCTCCGCCGGAGAAGAGCGAGGCGAAGCATCTCGACCCTCGCTGGCGCAAGGTTACAATCCGCCACTGCCTGCAACACACCGGCGGATGGGACCGCGAGGCGTCGTTCGACCCCATCGCGCAGCCGCGACGCATCGTGAAGGAAGGGGCTCCCTCTCCCCAAGTAATCATCGGCTACATGCTACGCCGCCCGCTCGATTTTGAGCCGGGCCAGCGCTACGCCTACTCCAACTTCGGCTACCTGTTGCTGGGCAGCGCCATCCAGCGGGCAACCTTTCAGGAATACGAAACCTACATCCGGCGGCATGTGTTCCAACCGCTGGGCGTCGCCCGGGCAAGGCTCGGCCGGCCGTTGCTGGCGGATCGATTCGAAAGAGAAGTACGCTACTACGACGCGAGGTCCAGACTCGGACCGTCGCTGTACGCCCCGAACCGCGGCCAGTCGGTACCGCTACCCTACGGCGCCGAAAACTTTGCAGCCTTCCAGGCGCACGGAGGCTGGATCGCTTCGGCAGTCGACCTGGTCCGCTTCGCCTCCGCCCTCGATGAT
>JBBDLY010000423.1:0-2384 GCA_040878585.1 Pirellulales bacterium | reverse complement strand
GTTCCAACGGCCCTGGCAGACCCTTAATGCCCTGGGACAATGGTCCCATCCTACGGTTTGCCCAATTCATTCGTGACTAGAACCTTCTCAGGTTGGCGATAAGTTGCAGGATCTGGTCGCCCGCTTGGACGGTTTGGCCGTTGAGCTCGAAGGCGCGTTGCGTGGTGATCAGGTCGATCAGTTCTTGCACCGGTTCGACGTTCGAGGCTTCCAGCGCGTTTTGCCGCACTAGTCCCGCGCCCCCTTCGCCGGGGTTGTTGATCTGTGCGCCGCCGGAGGCGTCGGTCTCCTGATAGAGACTGTCGCCCAGTTTGAGCAGGCCCTCGGGATTGGCGAAGGTGGCCAACTGAATTTGGCCTGCTTGCGAAAGCGACGTGTCGCCCTCGTTGCGATACTCCACCATGCCATTGTTGCTGATCACAATGCCGGTGGCCGTCTCCGGAATATTGATCGACGGCTCCAGCAGGCGACCCGAGTTGGCCGACCCCATCACAATGTCGCCGTTGTTGTTCAAGGAGAAGTTGCCGGCTCGCGTGTAGACGGTGTTGCCGTCGGTATCGGTCACCTGGAAGAAACCGCGGCCTTCAATGGCGATATCGAGCGGATTGCTCGACTGCTGAAACGCGCCTTGCCGAAAGTTGGTCTGCGTGCTCGACACCCGCGTTCCCAGGCCGATCGCGATGCCGGTCGGAGTCAGCGAGCCGTTGCCGTCGTCGGCGCCGGGCAGCTTTTCCTGGCGATAGAATAGATCCTCGAAGTTCGCCCGCGATTGCTTGTATCCGGTTGTGTTGACGTTTGCCAGGTTGTTGGCGATCACGTCCAGCTTGGTTTGCAGCGACTCCATGCCGGTCGCGGCGGTATACAGCGTTTGCACACTCATGGTACACGGTCCTTAAAACTCGGTTTAGCGGTTGCCGCCCAGTAGTCGGCCGATCAGATTGCCGAGCGCCTGGTCCTGGAATTTGATCATATTAACGTTGGCCTCGAACGCGCGGGAGGTTTCGATCAGCTCCACCATCGACGTGGTGGGATTGACTCCGGAGAGTTCGAGAAAGCCGCTCTGCACGCGGCGCTCGCCTTCCTCGACAATCGAGGTGTCGGCCAACGCCGAGAACATCCGTTCGCCGACCTTGACCAGATCGCCGAGCGACTGGGGCCGAACCACCGCCAGTTCCCTGGCACTGCCGGCTTGCACGATCTGGCCAGTCGAGGTGACGTACCACGGCAGTTCCGGATCGATGGTGATCGGTTCGCCTTCGCTGCTGAGCACTTCGTCGCCGTGTTGCGAAACCAGCTTGCCGTTCGTGTCGAGCCGAAAATCGCCGGCCCGCGTCAGGTAGTCTTGATTCTCTCGGCGGATGACGAAGAACCCCTCGCCCTCGATTGCCATGTCGGTCGGGACGCCCGTCTGCTTGAGCGGGCCGGTGCCGAACTCGGTAACCGTGCCGGCGACTTGCACGCCGCCGCCAAGATCGTTGATGCTGCCGGAACCATGGTAATCGTACCCGCGTGCGGTGGCGGCGGCGTAGCGGGCTTGAAACACCGTCAGGTCGCGCTTGAAGCCGGGCGTGTCGACGTTGGCGAGATTGTTGGAGAGCACCTCCAGCCGCTTGGCCTGCGCCTGGGCGCCCTCGGCGGAGACGTACATTCCGTATGCCATGTTGGTCGTCGCGGTTCAGCAGGCGCCCCCCTGCAAAACATTGCGTCGCCATTCTGTTAAGCAACCGCCGTGCCAGAGAGACGGTCGAGTAAGGCGAATAGCCGTAAGCCCAGCGAGAGCATAGGCTTAGAAGAATACTGTCAGCAGTATTGCCGCGCTGCTAGCTTTGCGGCAACGCGCAGCAACTGCCTGCGGGGCGCATGAATTGCCGCTCTCGTCGACCGGGTGGCGAACACTCACTCTGCCTTTTTCAGCGTCGCCAGGTAGGCCACCAGGTCGAGCAGTTCTTGTTGGGTCATTGTGTTCGATGCTTCCGGCATGACCGACGCCTGCAGCATGATCTTGTCTGCGACCTGCTCGGCCGGGATGTCGTGATACTGCCCGCTGATATCCTTGATCGTCACGCGGTCGGGCGTATCGGCGTCCTTCAGGCCGGTGAACACTTCGCCGGCGGTCGTTTCGACGGCCCAGTTCTCATACCCCATCAGAATCGCCTTGCTGGGGAACAGGATCGCTTCGAGAAGTTGTTCCCGGTTGAGCTTGTCGCCGATGGTGTTCAGCGGCGGGCCAATCATCTCGCCTTGGTTGCCGATCTGGTGGCAGGCGATGCAATTCGCTCCCTGCGTGTTCTTGTACACGGCCTCGCCGCGTCCGGGATCGCCTGCGAGTGCAACCAGCTCCGCGATCGGCGGCAGTATTTCGCCCTCTTTGGTCGTCAGCTTTC
>JBBDLY010000422.1:0-2413 GCA_040878585.1 Pirellulales bacterium | reverse complement strand
AACAGAGAGAAACATGACTCCGTTGCCTCTCGTCTCCTTTGTTGTCTCGGAAATCAGTTAGTTGATAATCCGAAGATGTCTGTCGCATCAAGCAGTTTCAACTGTGTTGGCTAACCATTGCCTTGGAAAGAATGACCGAATGTGTTGGTCTTGGTGATTGAAACCGGACTTCATCGATCAATCAGTCAGATTGGTGGGTGACCTGATTTGCTCAATGAGGATTCGCACTCCCTTGCAAGCTATCTGAAAATGGTCGAGCAAACAAAGTAGACGAGAGGCAACAGAGGCGATTCACCCCCTCCGTTCTCTTCGTTTCCTCCTGTTCAAATACCCAAGTTAATTTTGAGCCATTCCGATGCAAGCGGAGTCCGCGCCGTTTACCGCACTTGCGTTAACCCGCGCCACTCTGAATTCTGGCGAATTCAGCTTCTAGTTCTGTCCGTTTTCTTCGCGATTGAGATGCGTTCGCAAGTAGCGGGCGCGTTCAATGTTGCGGTCGGCGGTTTCCAGTTCCACTCCGCTGAGCTTCTGCAGATGGGCCGGCTGCGTGTGGATGAACAACTCGTTGAGATGCGGGATCTGCAAGTCGGGGATCAGGCCGAGATTGACCCCCATGCGGACGCTCGACAACAGGTGCATCGTCTCCTCGCTGCTGATCGTCTGCGCGGTCGAGAGAATGCCGAACGCCCGGCTGACCCGGTCGTGCAGGCTCTCTTGGTTTTCCTTCATCAGGAACTTGCGCGCAATCCGCTCGTAGTTGATCAGTTTGGGAACCACGTCGCTGACCTGTTCGATCAGCTCTTCCTCGGAACGGCCCAGCGTGATCTGGTTGCTGATCTGGTAAAAGTCCCCCATCGCTTGCGAGCCTTCGCCGTATAGGCCGCGAACCGCGAGGCTGATCTTGTGCAGACTGCGGAACACTTTTTCGATCTGCCGGGTGATGACCAGCGCCGGCAGGTGCAGCATCACGCTCACCCGCATGCCGGTGCCGACGTTCGTTGGGCAGGCCGTCAGGTAGCCCAATTGCTCGTTGAACGCGTAAGTGAGCTTGTTCTCGACGGCGTCGTCGATGGCGTTGAGCTGTTCCCACGCGCTGACTAGATCAAAGCCGCTATGCATGATCTGCATCCGCAGGTGGTCTTCCTCGTTGATCATCAGGCTGACCTGCTCGTCTTGTGAGATGGCGACGCCGCGGGCGCCGCTGCTCTCGGCCAGTTCGCGGCTGATCAACTGCCGCTCGACGAGAAACTGCCGATCGACTTCCGTCAGTTCGGCCACGTTGAGATAGTGCAAGGTAAGCGCCAAATCGTCGCCGCGGACGATTCCGCGCAGCCGCTTTTCGATCTCCGACCGATCGAGTTCCGTGGCGCGCGAGATGAAGGGAAAGTCGGCCAGGTTGCGAGCCAGGCGGATTCGGCTGCTGATGACGATGTCCGAATCAGGCCCCGATCCCTTCAGCCATTCGCCGCTCGTTTCCGTGAGTTTATTGAGGTCCACCCGGTTTGATCCCGTGCAACCAAGGCGGGGCCAGCGCGCTTGCGCTAGGATTCCGCTTGTTTGTTTTTAGTGCTGTTTGTTTTCAATGGTTTTGATTTTATCGCGGAGGTTGGAAGCCCGCTCATAATCTTCTTCCGCCACGGCCGACTTGATCTCGCGCCGCAGTCGAATCAGGTCGGTCTTGCCGTCGGTGTCGCCGGTGTGCGTCTGCGGTTTTTTGCCCCGATGCTCCGTCTCGCCGTGGATGTTCATCAACAGCGGTTCGAGTTCCTCGCCGAAGCATACATAGTCGTGCGGGCAGCCGAAGCGGCCCTGATTGCGAAACTCGAAGAACGTAATCCCGCACACCGGACAACTCTGCTGATCGAGTCGCGCCAGTTCCTCGGCGGTTTGACCTACCTTGAGCTGATTGGCCAAAACCCCCTTAAGACTCGGCGCCGACGATGGTTGGGTTTCGCCTTGCGTCAAATACTGCCGCGCGCAATCCTCGCACAGATGATGTTCCTGCGGCTTGCCGCCGGTCAGTTCCGTGATGTGAAACGTGGCGGGCTTTTCGCAGCGCTGACACTTCATGGCCGGATATTCTTTCGTAACCCATTGGCAATCAATAACTTTCGGCCGACCGTCCCGGCTCGATCGCGAACCACACAGCCGCCCCGTCGATCACTTACAGCACCCGCCAGCAAAGACGACGTAACCGCACAAGGTGCGAGGCCGAATCTCTGTGGGGATTCTAGCAAGCCGCGAATACCTGTCAAGCCAGCGGCTGGTGGCCGGAGTTGTCGTATGTTGTTGGCAGAACAGAAGAAACGCATCCGACCGCCGCCTCTGGTTGTTCGCCGGGGGGCGGCTTGATAGAGTCAGGGTTTTAAGGGTGGCAATGTAATCAGGATTTTGAACAGGAGGGAACAGAGAG
>JBBDLY010000421.1:0-14897 GCA_040878585.1 Pirellulales bacterium | reverse complement strand
AGTCAACAGAGTATGCATTACTCCGTTTTCTTCGTTTCCTCCTGTTCCAACGGCCCTGGCAGACCCTTAAAGCCCTGTGTCATTGTGTCGTCGCAACCTTATACTCTTCGCTCGCTCGACACGCCTTCGCTCTCGCCCCTGCGACGCGCGAAGAACACGATGATCGCAATCAATAGCGGCGGAATCGGCGGCAGCACCACGGCCAGCGTCTTGATGGTGTCCTGCACGTCGCGGGTCTTTTCGGCCATCCGACGGTCGATGTCGCGAATCTCCTGCTGTTGCTTGCGTTCAAGCTGCCTGCGGCGGGCTTCCAGGCGTTCCTCCCCCGCGGCGCCGGCGATCATCAGCTCTTGCGCCGCTTGCTGCGACGTCAGTCCTTGACGAGAACGAAGCTCGTCGAGCACCTGCTCCAGCCGCTTCCGCTCTGCATCCATTGCCTCGTTAAAACCTTCATCGCTCTTTTCGCGAGCCTGATCGCGTTCCTGCTTGAACGAGGCGTTGATTTCCCGCAATCGTTCCAATTCGCGATGCTGGGGACGTCGTTTGCGTATGTTGAGAAACTGCTGCTCGCCCGCCAAAAAATCGATGATGTTCAGCACCAGCGGCACGTTGTCCAGATCCCAGCGGACGACGTCGTCCGGATCGTCTCCGCGCTCTCGCAGCGCAAAGAACACGGAATAAAGTATATCGATGTCGGCCACCACAACCGCACTAATGCCGCCGTCGGCCGCCGCTGCGCCGGCCGACGCGTTTGCGGCGCCGTTGCCGTCCGTGTGGATGTAGGCCGCCAGCCACACCTGACCGTCGGTCTTTTCCTGCTGTTCGCGAATCTCGCTTGGATTCTTCATCCGCGCCATGCCAGGAATCGGCTCGTCGATCAAGCCGCTGTAGGCGATCACGCCCGAATCGTCGTTGGTTTTCACCAGTGGCTCGATCTCGCGATTGACGACGCTGCCGGTCGACCGCAATCCGCCGGGAAACAAAAACAATGCCTTCTGAAAACCGGACACCGCCGAGTTATTCGGATTGAAGGCGTCGTCGGCGCCGGAGGCGGGCGAGGCAAACACCCATTGCGGCGTGACGAAGCTGCCGAATACCGGAGAAGGATCGTAGTCCTGCCAGGCGATCGCCGGCGATTCCTGTGGCGGGCTGAATTGCGAACTCGACTCCCCGGTTGCGGTCACCAGGGATACACCCAGCGCCTCCCACAACTGATTGATCACGTTGGGATCTTGCGGCGGCATGCCCATCATCATGGCCCGCATATCGGGCCGACCGGTACCTCGTACGCGATTATCAAGATACGGAAAGGGATCCTCGAAGATCGCGGTCGGTTGCCCCCGTTTCACCGCGTCGACAAAATTCTTCATCGCCGGGGCGCTCAGCATTGAGGGCTGCGGCGCCAGCAGCACGGCGTAGGAGTCGGTGATTGGTTCGTTGGGATCGACGGCGACCACCTCGTACTGCTTGCGCAACTCGGTGATAATCGCCTGCTCATTGTCATTGCCGGGGCCGTCACCGCCGAGCAACTCGACGCCTGTCTGCAGCACGCCCACCGTCTTGCGTTGCGAGTCCTCGACGGTGGCGATCGAGCGGATCAACTCGTATTCGACCGGCAGCCCCTTGCCAAGGAACGGCACGACCACCTTCTGCAAGCCGCTGGTCACGCCGAGTCCGAAGATAATGTCCTTGCGGGTCCGAGCGCCGCGAATCTTGGTTTCGACCTCCTGGCTTTCGATGCCGTACTTGTCTTCGGCCCGCGCCGCTTCGTCGCTGAACAGGTCGACCTCGCGAATCCTGACTTCGACCTTGTCGCCGGCGATCGAGTCGATCTCGCGCAAGGCGCTCACCAGGTCGAAACGTTTGCGGACGAATTCCTCCGGCAGATCGCGGCTCACGAAGGCCTCGATCTTGACGGGAAACTCCGGATCAAAGTCGTTGAGAAACGCCACCGAATCGCCCGAGAGCGAACTGAGTTGTTCGCTGGTCATGTCCAAGCGAAACAGGTTGTAGCGGCCCAGCAACACACTGACGCTGGCTACAATCACCAGCAGTGCCAGAAAGCGGCCCAGGTAATGCGGTCCCATAGAGGCATTGTCGCGTCCGCCCAGCCAATGCCGGCGGCCGATCAAAATCATGCAGGCGTACAGCATGACGGCCGTCAGCAGGAAAAAATAGGCCACGGCGGAGAAACTGATCACCCCGCCAAAAAAGTCGCGCGATTGCTCGCCGATGCTCCACGTGGTGACGAAATCGGTCACGGCAAGCGGCAAGAACCGCACCCCTTCCAACGATCCGGCGAACACCAGCGGCACGTTGAATAGCGCGCCGAGCACAAAGGCCACCGTCACGTTGGCCGTCAGAAACGAGCCGATCATGCCGACGGAGATCATCGCCATGCCGATCATCCAGTAGCCGAAGTACGTCGCCAGAAACAGTCCGAAGTCGGGAGTTCCCAGCGAGGCGAGCACGATCAGGCTGGTGAAGAACGAGAACAACAGCGAGACCGAATAAATTGCCAGCGCGGCGAAGAATTTGCCGAACACCACGTCGAAATCGCTCGCCGGCAAGGTAAGCAATAGTTCGTCGGTCCCCTGGCGGCGCTCCTCCGCCCAGATGCTCATCGTGATCGCCGGTACGAACACCAGCATGATGTAGGGGAAGTAGGTATTCAGTTGATCGAGATTGGCGAGGTTCGAATTAAAGAACTCGGGAGTCCAAAACGCCGCCGCCGAGCTGAGCAGCACGAACACCGTGATGAACACGTAGCCGACGGGGCTGCTAAAGTAACTGGTGAAATTCCGCCAGAAGACGGCGAGCAATACGTTGAGCTTCATCGTGGGTTACTTCGATCGGTAGGGTTTACTTGGCCTTGAAAATGCGGTTCTCAAGCCTTGGCGGCGAAACCGGTGAGTTCGTGGAACCGTTGATCCATGTCGCCGGCGGCGCGGAACTGATCGATCGGCCCGTCGAACACCAGACGCCCCTCGTGAATGAACAGCACCCGCGTGCAGATCGCTTCGACTTCCTGCAGCACGTGCGTGGAGAGCAAGATAGTCTTCTGTTCGCCCAGCTCGCGGATCAAGCGGCGAACCTCGGTGATTTGATTGGGATCCAGCCCGGCGGTCGGTTCGTCCAAGATCAGCACGTCGGGGTCGTGCAACAGCGCCTGCGCCACGCCGACCCGCTGGCGATATCCCTTGGAAAGCTTGCTGATCGGCTTGCCCATCACGCCTTCCAGATTGCAGAGCATGGCCACATGATGCACCCGCGTGTTGGGGCTGCGCAGGCCCCGCGCCTTGGCGAAGAACTTGAGCAGTCCCCGCGGCGTCTGGTCCGGATAAAGCGGGCCGTTCTCGGGGAGATAGCCGAGCCGCTTTGCGGCGGCCAGCCGATCGGTGGCGACGTCGTGGCCGGCGATGGAGGCTCGGCCGGCCGACGGGGCCAGATAGCCTGTGAGCAATTTCATGGTAGTGCTCTTGCCGGCGCCGTTGGGACCGAGAAAGGCAACCACTTCGCCGCGAGCGACCTCGAACGACACGTCTCGTACCGCGGCGAAACTACCGTAGAACTTGCTAAGCCCCCGGGCGGAGATCATCGCCGTCGATGTACCGTCGGCGGCCGAGCCGCCGGCTTGGGCTGGGTCGGGAGTGACGCTGGTTTCCACGTGTGCTACCTCGAGTGATCCGGACGCGGCTACAATTTGCAACTAAAAAACCTACGGTTTCCTCGCCAATTAGGTTCGCATTCTTTACTTTGTGGTCGCAAAAGTCTAGTAGGCTGCGAGGAACCTGTCCGACGGCAGCCGCGGCCGTCGCCAGTTGCTCGTGGCGAAAAACAACCTGCAAGCCGCGGACCGCAACCGCCAGAAGACTTCGCCGTAAGTGTAGCACTGGAAATAACTTGAGTGTTTCCGAATACCCCTCACGCCCCGCCGAATAACGCTTTCGCGGCAAGACCGCCGCTGCCGCTGGGGGGCGGCAGTGACGTGGCCCCGCTCTTGCACTTCTTCTGACTGCAGCGGCTTGGCGGCACGGCAGCGGCGAGGAGAAGTCGCTGCTGAGTCCCTGGCCGATCCCCCGCCAGGCCGACTGGATCAAGCGGGGACGCCAGCCGCTCACGTTGCAATAGCAACGGCAGTTGCGGGAGAGCATTGAGGGGTAGCGGTCGCCCTGGCCCTGTATTTGGATATATTCCGGCCGTCCGACGCGTCCAGATCGAATTCTGCTTGGAAACCAGGGCGAATCACGTACAATGAACGTCGGTCGAACTCAAGCGCGTACACGGGCCTCCACACTCTTCTCAAACCGGGGCAAGATCCATGGCCGTTGATTTCCAAAACCGAACCGAACATGCGATGGCGCAACTGGCGAAAAATTGCCTCGTCGAGCGGCCTGAAGCGGTGATTGCCAGCTTGAACAGCGGATTGACGCAACTGCGATCGCTTTTGGTTCGGCGGCTGCACAACGACGTGGAGGCGTACTTTGGCGTCGACAGCATGGTCGCGCCCCTTTCGGAGCAGGCCGAGGTCCAAGAGATGAAGATGGCCGAATGGGAGATCGAACTTTACTCGATCTTCCTGGCCGCCGGGGAAGCGACCGCGCAAGGGTATTTCCAGGAGAATCCGATTCGCTGCCTGGAGTGGTTGATCGGTCTGCGGCACGGCAAGCAGTTTCCGCCGGCGGCCAAGGCCCGGCTGCACGCCTACTCGCGCCGCGAAGACGACGCGGGCCGCCGATTGCTGTTCTCGTCGGTGCTGCAACAGACCATGCCGGAATCGATTAAGGCGCCGCTGGTGATCTATCGCCTCTACCCGAAGGCCGTTCGGCTGGCGACCGCCAACGCCTTCGGCGACACGCTCCGCGCCTGCGAATTGCGGAGCGAACAACAAAAGCTGCTGCCGGCAATCGAGGACTGCCACGAATGCCTGGGCCGGCCGATCGATAACGGCGAACTGTGCCGCGAATGCGGCAACCCGCTGTGGAAGATCAAGTGGCTGTGCGAAGTGGATTGAAGGATTTAGGATTTCAGTTGTAGCTGAATTCGCCAGAATTCAGAAGCGCTAAGTCCGATACCCCACTCCTCCGCCGGCGGAACTCTCGGCGAGTTCCGCTACGCTAGAATATCCCCAGTTGATCCCGGGCGTCTTCCGTCATGCGGTCCGGGGTCCAGGGGGGGTCGAGCACGATCTTCACCTGGACTTCCTTCACTTCTTCCAGTGAGCCGACTTCCTTCTGCGCGCCGCCGATCAACTGCGGCCCGGCGGGACAGGCTGGGCTGGTCATCGTCATGTTGATCTTGACCAGTTTTTGCTCCTCCCCCTCGACGTCCTCGAAGTTGATCTCATAGATCAACCCCAGGTCGACAATGTTGACGAACAGTTCCGGGTCGATCACGTTCTTGAGCTTTTCCAGCACAGCGTCTTCGGAGAGTGCCATGGCGTGCCTTCGGGTAGTGGATTTCGGAAACGTAGGATGGGACCATTGTCCCAGGGCTTTAAGGGTCGCAAACAATTGAATGTATCTAGGTTTTTGAACAGGAGGGAGCAGAGAAAACAAAGAAAAGGATTCTCAGTTGTCTCCTTTTCCCTCAGTTTGCTCAAACAAAGCGATCATCGTTACATCCGAAACCGGATGCAGGTACAACGTGTTTCATGTATTTTATTCTGGGTTGGTTCGTCGTGTCAGATTGCATCAACGCCTGCGTGAACCTGACAGGTATTCCTTTTGCAATTTTAATCGACTTTTCAGGCAACAGAGCGGGGCAGAGTCAACAGAGCATGTATCTCTCCGTTTTCTTCGTTTCCTCCTGTTCCAACGGCCCTGGTAGTCTCTTAAAGCCCTAGGACCATTGTCCCGTCCGTGAAAAGCGCCGATGGGACGGACAGGACAATGGTCCCATCCTACGGTTGTGCCAGCTTCACAAAGATCGTTTCGCCCTCGACTTTCACTTCATGCGTCCGCGTTGCTCGGGTGGCCGGCATCGTCAAGGCCGCTCCGGTGCGGATGTCGAACTTGGCGCCGTGCCGCGGACAGGCGATCGCATGATCGTCCAACGTCCCTTCGCCCAGCGGGCCGTTGTCGTGCGTACAGACGTCGTCGATGCAGAAATACTCGCCGTCGACCAGGAACAGGACCACGATCTCGTCGTCGACCTCTAAGGTAACCTTGCCGGGATCGCTCAACTCGCCCACCTTGGCGACGGGAAGAAATTCTGTCATCGGCTGCTTATACCCTTTGTTTCTTTTGTTGCCATTTTTCTGTTCCCTTATCTTTCTGTCTTTTCATTTCGAACAGAAGAATACAGACAGAAAAGCGAATCACTCGAATTCTTTAATCCGCAGGCTGATCGCCTCGGCCAGCGCTTCGCGGACGCTTTCGATCGTAATACGATCGGAGACTTGTTGAAAAAAGCCGGTCACGATCGTGCGAACCGCTTCCTTCCGCGAGAGGCCCCGGGTTTGGCAGTAGAAGATTTGCTCTTCGTCGACCTTGCCGCTGGTCGCTCCGTGCGTGCAGCGGACGTCGTCGGCTTCGATCTCCAGGCCGGGGATCGAGTCGGCCCGCGCTTCGCGATTGAGAATCAGATTGTCGTTCCGCTGGTATCCGTCGGTCTTTTGCGCGCCGGGATCGACCTTAATCATCCCCCGCCACACAATCCGCGAGCGATCTTGCAGCGCGCCCTTGTAGAGCAGGTCGCTGCGGCACTCGGGCGCTTCGTGATGCTGCAGCGTGTGGTAGCAAAGATGCTGCTTGCCCTCGGTGAACATGATGCCGTTGACCTGGGCCGTCGCGCCGCGGCCGACCAGGGCGACGTGCTGATTGACCTTGGCCAATTTGCCGCCCAAGGCGCCGATGGTCCATTGGATGCCGGCGTCTTGGCCGACGCGGCCCTTCTGATGGGCGAAGTGCCAGGTCTTGCTCCCCCAGTTCTGCAGGTTGACGTACCGCAAATTTGCTCGCGGGCCGACGTGTAGTTCGACGCCGCCGCAATGGAAGCCGGCCGCGTCCTCATCGGCGTGGGAGGTCTCGGCGAGCAGCGTGGCGGTCGCGCCGTCTTCGAGGATCACCAGCGTATGCCCTAGATCGACGCCGCCGTTGGTCATCGCACTCAACGCGTAGAGCGGTTCGTCGACCATCACTCCGCGGGGAACATACAGCAGCGTGCCGCTGGTCCAGAAGGCCGCATGCAAGGCGGAGAACTTGTCGTAACCCGGATCGAGCGCCTGGTACATGTACGGCTTGAGCTTATCGCCATGTTCGGCGATCAATCGCGGCAGGCTGCCGAACACGACCCCTTGTTCGGCCCACTTGCGGTCGAACTCCGCCGACTGCAGGTAGCCGTCGAGCGTCTCGACATGGCCGGCCAGTTCGACGCCGCGGCGGAGCAGCCCTTGCGGTCGGGGGACGTCGTCGCCCGGCTCATTCGGTAGACCGTAGCGGTCCAGGTGCAGCGTGCGAATATCGGTTCGCATCCACTCTTCGTTCTGGCGATCGGGCAGCGGCAGCGCAAGGAACCGTTGCAGCGCATCGCGGCGCAGATCAGTCATCCAGCCCGGCTCGTCGCACTCGGCAACGAAGGCGTCGAAGGCGTCCTGGGTGAATCCGGTTGCTATGGTGGCTTGTGACATGTTTAGCGTTGGCTTTTCTCAATCAATTCGATTTCGGTGGATTGCTCGGCTTGCGGGGGGCGCCGTTGCGGATGATCTGGCCTTGCTCGTCGATGATGCCGGCTTCCCGCAGGCCCCGCATGCGTTCCTGGGGAGGCAACTGTTCCCACTCTTTAAGTGCTGCTTTCGCTACCTCAAGCATTTCTTTGCCTTGTTCGTCGAGCATAGCATCTCTCCTACTTCCGATGAACTTTCATGATTGAAAGGCAACTAGAGTCTCGCACCGAAATCTGAATGTGATTCTGTTGTCGTATCATCGATCCTGGAAAGATGGGATCACCTTCCTCAAAGGAGCAGCGAACTGTCTGAAACGCGAATTTCTCATGCGGCATTGCACGATCTGTAAACTGCAGAAACTGATTGAGCACGAGACAGTCTAGATTCCGCAACTTCCGTTCTCCCCGGCGTTCGAACCGTACACCCACGAGGGCTGAGTAAAGCCGGCTATTAATTCTATCCAGAATCGAGACAATCCTTGCGACCGTTCCCTGCGTTGGTCGAATTTCCATATTGGACGGGATTGGTATTCCCAGGTTGTTGTATGTTTCCACCAACCGCTCATAAATTCGACGAATCATGGCAAGATACTCGGTTTCCATCAGATCGAGACATCTCCCCAGTTGAATCTTCGCCTCAATAATTGCTATCTCCCCTCTCACGCGATCGCGGCCCCACTCTTCTGCTCGGCGGAAACTTCCTTCCCAAAAGTAAATCCCGCTTCCCAACCAATCATACGCATTCGTGCTGTGCGGCCAATCCTCCAACGCGAGTCGTCCGGCGGCCACCTTCTCCGCAAACTCGCGCCGGCAGGCATGGTATCCGACGACCTCGGCCATGCCTTACCCTACCGAGCCTTCCATCTGCAGCTCGATCAGGCGGTTCATTTCCACGGCGTATTCCATGGGCAGTTCCTTGACCAGCGGTTCAATGAAGCCGTTGACGATCATGGTGCTCGCCTCCGCTTCGCTCAGGCCGCGGCTCATCAGGTAAAACAGTTGCTCCTCGCCGATTCGCGAGACGCTCGCTTCGTGGCCGATCGAGACGTCCTGTTCGTCGATTTCGATATAAGGATAGGTGTCGCTGCGGCTGATCGGATCGAGAATCAGCGCGTCGCACACCACGTTGCTCTTGGAGCCGGTTGCGCCTGGTTCGACGCGGACCAGCCCACGGTAGCTGCTGCGCCCGCCGTTCTTGGAGATCGACTTGCTGATGATCTGCCCCGAGGTGTTCGGCGCGCAATGCACCAGCTTGGCCCCGGCGTCTTGATGCTGCCCCTTGCTGGAGAAGGCGATCGAGAGAATCTCGCCACGAGCGCCAGGCTCCATCATGTAGACGGCCGGGTACTTCATCGTCAGCCGGCTGCCCAGGTTGCCGTCGACCCACTCCATCACGGCGTCCTGGTAGGCCATTGCCCGCTTGGTGACCAGGTTGTAGATGTTGTTGGCCCAGTTCTGAATCGTCGTGTAGCGGCAGCGGGCGTTCTTCATGACCTTGATCTCGACCACGGCCGAGTGGAGGCTCTCGGTCGTGTACATCGGGGCGGTGCAGCCCTCGACGTAGTGGATTTTGGCCCCCTCGTCGACGATGATCAGCGTCCGCTCGAACTGGCCCATGTTTTCCGCGTTGATGCGGAAGTAGGCTTGCAGCGGGAAATCGATCGACACGCCCGGCGGCACGTAGATGAACGACCCGCCCGACCAGACGGCCGAGTTGAGCGCGGCAAACTTGTTGTCGTCCGGTGGGATCACGGTGGCGAAGTGCTTGCGGAGCAGGTCGGAATGCTCGCGGAGCGCAGTATCGGTATCGGTGAAGATCACGCCTTGCTTGGAGAGGTCTTCCTGTAGCGAGCCGTACACCACTTCGCTCTCGAACTGGGCCTTCACGCCGGAGAGGAATTTCTTTTCCGCCTCGGGGATGCCGAGCCGATCGAACGTCTCCTTGATCTCGGCCGGCACGTCGTCCCAGGTCTTGCCTTGGTGGTCGGCCGGCTTGAGATAGTAGTAGATGTCCTGGAAGTTGATCGCGATGTCGCCGCCCCACTTGGGCATCGGCTTGGCCTCGAAGATATCCAGCGACTTCAGGCGGAAGTCCCGCATCCAGCCAGGCTCTCCCTTCATCTCGGAAATCTGCGCGACAATCTCGCGATTCAATCCCCGCTTGGCCTTGAAAATGTCCTTCGAGGCGGTGCGGAAATCGTACTTGTTGATCTCGCCCAAGGCGGGATCATAGGACTTGGCGGGTTTCAGGTCGGTAGCCATTTTTATCACTTCACTTTCGTGCGAATCACATTCTCCGCCTCGCTTCGCTAAGTCGCGAACGAGGCTTCCGCTTCTTCGTTCTCCATCGCCTTCTGGGCGGCGTCGATGTCCGGGTACTTCTGACGGATGCGATCGAAGCCGTCCTTGTGCAACTCCATTGCCAGTTCTGGCCCGCCCGTCTCGACGATCTTGCCGGCCAGCATCACATGCGTGACTTGCGGAACGTTGTGTTCCAGCAATCGTTCGTGGTGCGTGATGATCAGGATGCCCATTTCGCCGCCGCGAATCGTCGCGATGCTCTCGCTCGCAAGCCGCACGGCGTCGGCGTCCAGGCCGCTGTCGGTTTCGTCGAGGATGGCAAACTTCGGCTGCAACATGGCAAGCTGCAAAATCTCCGCCCGCTTCATCTCGCCGCCGGAGAAGCCGTCGTTGACGTATCGCCGGGCGAATTCCGTATCGATCTTCAACTGCCCCATCTTGTCGCGAAGTTCCTTACGGAACTCCCGCATCGGGATCAGATCCTCGCCTTCCTTGCGATTCGGGTTGCGGACGTTGGTGGTGGCGTGCCGTAGGAAATCGGCCATCTTCACGCCGGGCACCGCCATCGGACGCTGGAAGGCCATGAAGATACCCGCCCGGGCACGTTCGTCGGCCTCCAGTTCCAATACGTCCACATCGCCCATTGTGATCGAGCCTTGCGTGATCTCGTATTTCGGATGACCCGCGATCGCCAGCCCCAGCGTGCTCTTGCCGGAACCGTTGGGGCCCATCAGGGCGTGCGTCTCGCCGCGGCGCAATTCTAGGTCGACGCCGCGGAGGATCGGCTTGCCACTGACGGACACGTGCAGATCGGAAATTTTCAGGGTTTCGGCTTCACTCATGATTACTTCTTGCCGTTCTCGGCGTCAGGACACTTGCGGATCGTTTTGTCGTTCGTTGTGCCGATGCACTCGCTTGCGCTTCGTGCTGGTATTGCTACCCGCTGACCTTTTGGTGATCGTAGACCAACTCGTGCGGTTCTTCCGGCACTTGTACATAACCGCTGTGATGCGGAATCGGTAACTCGTCGGCGAGGATGCCGTCGGAGTGGCGGCGGGTGATTTTTTGACCCTTGATCTTGTCTTGGATTCGCATCAGTCCTTCCAGCAACGCCTCCGGCCGCGGCGGGCAGCCGGGCACGTAGACGTCGACCGGCACGACCAGGTCGACCCCTTTGACCACGTGATAGCCGTACTTGAAGTACGGCCCGCCGCCGACGGTGCAAGCGCCCATCGCGATCACGAACTTGGGGTCGGGCATCAGGTTGTACAGCCGACGCACCCGACTGGCCATTTTGTAGGTGACCGTGCCGGCGACGATCATCAAGTCCGCCTGACGCGGCGTCGCCCGAAAGGCGCCTGCGCCAAACCGGTCCATATCGTAGCGGCTGGCGCCGGCCGCCATCATCTCGATGGCGCAGCAAGCCAAGCCGAAGGTCATCGGCCAAATGCTCGACTGCCTCGCCCAGTTGATCGCCTGTTCCAGGTTGGTCGTAAGTACGTTCTCTTCAAAACGCCCTTCAATCCACGGTTTTGTCATGTTCGCTTATCCGTCGTAGGTGATAATTATCCGTCTCGTCACGGGATTAAGCCAAGCCAAGCTGTCAATCTATCTGAAATTGACGCCATTTGAGATTGATTGAGAACCCCAAGTCTGCGTAAAAATTTTGAGATGGCTCTTGGCATTGTCAATAAATTCTGAACATCAAATGCTCCAGCCTTAAGAAAGTCACAAGAGACCGAAACTTCCCAATCCGTCTGCCGAACGCTTGTTGTATGTATCGTAAGCGTTGCTAGATCTCGATCCGTGTCGCGAGGCGACACACTAACGACCAAGCACGGTCGAACCTTCCCGACCATACCGAGATCAACCAACCACACTTCACCCCGTTTCGGTTTGGCCAAGTCTCTCTTCCTCGTCAATCCTTTGAAACGTTTGATCCGCAATATCACAAAGTGCTTCGTCGGAGAGCGGACCGTATTCGCGGGCCGTCACTCGCTGCAATATCTCGACCAGCGCCTGTTGTTGAAATTGCTCAGGCAAATTGTCAAACGAAGTGAGCAACTCTTCAACTGCCCGAATCATGACCAGTGATCTCCACCTTCGTAATACACCTAAACGAACCACTATACGCAAATCACAACGCCTTCGACACCCGCCACTTCATGAACGTTGCTCCGGCTCAATCTGCGCCAACTCGAACGAGCAGCAATCGCCGCCGTCCAGTCGGCAATCGGACAACCGCACGTCTTGCTCGATCAACTCGCTAAACAACATTTTTTCCATCGCACAAATGCCCCGATCCTGCTCGGCCAGATCGGGATAGGGGCAGGCTCGGGCGTTCAATACGGGCGCAGCGCCGGAAGTATCCACGTCGAACGCCACGCCCCGGCTGCCGAATAATTCGGCCACCTGCCGCATGCGCGTTTCGGCCGTGGCGCCTTGCACCTTGTCCGCGTAGCCTGTCGCCATGCCCTGGGCGATCCGTTTCAAAAGGCCACGGCGGACTTCCGTGTCGGGGATCGCCCGCAACTCGCGCCACAGGGTCATCGCCAAGTCGGTAAAGTTCGCCCCCGTCTTGCGGCGGCCCTGCTCGGTAAGCGCATACTGGTGGCTTGGCCTCCCCCGGCCTTGCCGCACGGTGCGTCGCTCGATCAGCCCTTGTCCCATCAATCGATTGAGCCTTTGACGAACGGCCGTGGCCGTAACGTTCATGGCGTCGGCCAATTCGCTCACCCCGATCGAATTCTGCTGGCGGAGCAGATCGAGAATGGCGGTATCGGAGCTTTCAATGGTGGTCGACATAGATCTTTCCAGGTTGGTTTGACTCTCACCCATATCATAGACATTTCCACATTTAAGACAAGTATATGTTGTTTAATTATCGTGAATTCAGCCGAATGAGCGCAAGCGATTGACAATACAAGGCTTAGTCGCTAAATAGTGGCATGCGGTCGCGTTTGTTGCTAGCAGGAAAAGCTCAGGCCGGACCGCTACGGAGAAGGATCGGTCAACGCGAAGTCGCTCAACGCCAAGGAGAATACTTGTGGCCAAGCTCAAGCAGCCGGAACAGTGGGCGACTCGCATTGGCGTGATTCTGGCCGTGGCCGGCAGTGCGGTGGGGCTGGGCAACTTTCTCCGCTTTCCCGGCCAGGCGGCTCAAAACGGCGGCGGAGCATTTATGCTCCCCTACTTTATCTCGCTGCTAGTGCTGGGTATCCCGCTCTGTTGGGCCGAATGGACCATGGGCCGCTACGGCGGAGTCCGCGGCTTCAACTCCGCGCCGGGCATCTATTCAGTGATCTGGCGAAACAAATGCTCCAAATACTTCGGCGTGCTGGCGCTGCTGATTCCGCTGGTCATCTACATGTATTACGTGTTGATCGAGGCGTGGTGCCTGGGGTACGCGATCAACTATTTGACCGGCGACTTGATGACCGGCTCCGGTGGTGACATCGACGCGTACGTCGAAGCAGCGCAAGCCAAGGCCGCCGAATCGGGCGAGACGTTGTCAAGAGAAGCGGCTGTGAGTTCCGCCTACGAAAATTTTTTGGGCGACTTCGTTGGCGCCGGGGAAGATGGAGCCCTGCTCTCCGAGAAAAATCGCGTTTGGCTATTGGTGCTATTGGGAGTGTTCGCTACCAACTTTTTTCTCATCTATCGAGGCGTGACGAAGGGCATCGAGGTCTTTTGTCGCTTCGCCATGCCGGCTTTGATCGTGTTGGCGCTAATTGTCTTGTCTCAGGTGCTGACGCTGGGAACGCCTGACCCAACCAAGCCTGAACAAAACCTGATCAACGGGCTGGGCTACATGTGGAACCCGGACTTCGAGAAAATTCACGATCCCCAAACGTGGCTTGCCGCGTCCAGCCAGATCTTTTTCAGTTTGTCCGTCGGATTTGGCATTATTATCACCTATGCAAGTTACATGCGACAAAGAGACGATGTCGCCCTGTCGGGGCTGACCGCCAGCAGCATGAACGAATTCTTTGAGGTCTGCCTGGGGGGCTTGATAACGATTCCAGTCGCCTTCGTGTTTCTCGGCGCGCTCGATCCGGGAACGCTTGATTCGACATTCCAACTCGGCTTCATTGCGCTTCCGAACGTTTTCAATTCGATGTGGGGCGGTCAAATCTTCGGATTCTTGTGGTTCTTCATGCTGTTCATCGCCGCTATTACCAGCAGCGTTTCGATGCTGCAACCGGTAATCGCGTTTCTGGAAGAAGGTTTCGGGCTCAAGCGACACGCTTCGGCCGCTTTCTTGGGATTGGTGAGTGCGTTGGGCTGCGGATTTGTTGCCTACTTCTCCAAGAAAACGGTCGCGCTCGATACAATGGACTTCTGGGTGGGAACTTTCTTGATCTTCGTGTTGGCAATGTTTCAGGCAGTACTTTACGGCTGGATATTCGGCGTGAAACGCGGGAACGAAGAGTTGCATCAAGGAGCTCACATTCGCGTTCCCTACTTCGTTCAATGGATGCTTAAGTTCGTGGTGCCAGTTTATCTGCTGGCCATCTTCATCGCGTTTTCTATCACCAAGCTTCCGTCAATGCTTAAGAATACAGTCGGTTCGCCGGTTGCCCTCGCCTCGGTTGCCTTTATCGTAGTGCTGGTGGTCTTCCTCTTGCTATTGATCCACATCGCCGGCAGAAGATGGGAAGCTGAAGGTCGATTCGAGAAGCTGGATGAAGTACCTGAGACTTCCAAGCAATAGGAACAGAGGTGAAATCATGGAACTGGGTGGTTGGATTGTCATGCTTCTCTCGATCGGGGCGGTGGTCGCACTGGTGTCATTCTGCATGTTCAAGGTGCTAACACTGCCGCCGGTCGAAATGGAAGACATCCGCGGACCGCTAGGCACCGACACCAAGGACACCCAAGACGCGGACTAGGGAGGGGTGAGGCGTGAGGCTTGAGGCTTGAGGCTTGAG
>JBBDLY010000420.1:0-2428 GCA_040878585.1 Pirellulales bacterium | reverse complement strand
GCTAGCGATGTGCCATCAATCAGCTATGTCCTTCGTCTAAAATTGGAACTACTGATACTCCGTATATCTTTTCGTAGCAAACGGCGATGGGCCGTTTGCGGGGCGTTCGCCCACGATTCAATTTTCGCAAGTTGCCGATCTTCGATAGCACCTTCCCCGGTTTGCATGGTGGGGACGGTGCGCGTCGTGGTTGCCCGGTATCGCGCCTCCATGGAAGCGGCGTCATCGTATCAACTCGGACGGAATCCGTACTCATGAGTTCTCGACTTAGCCATCTTGCCTATGAACATCTTCAGAGCCAGCTTTTAACGAATCGGTTGCCCGCCGGCGCAAAAGTATCGGAGTTGGCGATCGCTCGCCAGTTGGGCATCAGCCGCACGCCGGTCCGCGAGGCAATCCGTCGGCTGCAGGCCGAGGGCTTGCTGTACCAGATTCCCTCCAGCGGTACCTACGTCTCCGAGCCGGACCAGAAGGAAATTGTCGACGCCCACGAGACGCGGCTGGCGCTGGAACTGTACCTGCTGCGTCGCGCCGTCGACCGGCTTGGCGACTCGGAGCGTGCTAGGCTCAGGCGCCTGGTTCGCGCGATCCGGGAACTGGCGCACGACCTCCGTACTCGCCAGCAGCCGTTCCTGACAGGCGTGCCGCTAGCGGAACTGATCCAGTTGGAGCGGGATTTTCAGGCGACGTTGCTAGCGCCGACCGACAACGAGTTGGCCGACCGCGTGATTCATGAGGTCGACGTCCGCCTGCGGATATTCTTGCATCGCGGCAATCGCATGACGCTGGCCGATGTTGCACAAACATTGCTCAGCTACCATCATCTCGCCGCCGCCGCATGCCGGGGCGATTGCGAAGGGGCCGTCGCGGCGCTGGAAGCGTACCGCTGCCGGCAACTGCGCAGTGCGTTTGCCTGTCTGCGGGCAGGCCCGCCGCGAACCGCACAACTGGCGTAATGCTAGCAAACAATTTTCCGCAAAATGGACGATCGGATTAAAGTTCATCGATCGATTCATCTTGACCCGTCCGGCTTCCTCAGGTAATTGTTCGTTCCCTGCATGATGTTCATCCAAGATGAGTAACGGTTTCCGCCTGGAATTGCGCGACGGGGCAGCGCGGGCGGGAAACGGTACCGAGGTTTTCCGTCATCATCTGACAAGTGGGAAGAGAGGCTCTCGTGGCTCGATATATTCCGATCGCCCCTTTCGTGGTCGCCCTGTTAATCGTTCTCCATGGCGGGCCAGGGTATGGTCAAGCGGTCGGCGCCGACGGGTTAGTGCCGGTGGTTCGTGTTGCTCAAGTAGGAGGGGGCGCGACATTCAACGGCACCATTCAGCCGAGTACCGGCGGCTTCGACCCCTACGCCGATCCGGCGTTGCAGGCGCCTTCGCTGTTTCCACAAACAACGGCCGGTTTCGGACAGCAGCCCTATGTTGCGCCGCAATACGGTGCTCCCTATCCCAACAGCACGTTCACCACGGGGCCGCAGGCGTCGTCACCCAACGGCAGCTATTTGTTCGCGCAGCCAAACGGCCAGGTCGCCTACTTGCCGAGACTGATGCAGAACGTTCGCGGTCGCTATACCTGGATCAATGGGCCGGGCGACGACGACGTGGAATGGAACATAATCGAAGCGGAAGCGACTTTTTTGTTTCCCTTCTTTCACAGCCCAACACCCATCTTGCTGTCGCCGGGCGGCGCGATCAATCTCGTGGCCGGACCGTCAACCGGCGGCGGAGCGGACTTGCCGCCGCAACTTTACGATCTCTATCTCGATGCCGCCTGGCGGCCCCAGATTACGGAACGATTGGCGGCCGATTTGGGTTTTCGGCCCGGTATCTATACGGACTTCGAGAATTTCGATTCCGAGGCGCTCCGATATCAGGGCCGCGCCCTGGCGGCGATCAGTTGGACTCCCACTGTCGAAGTGCGGCTGGGGGCCGTTTATCTCGATCGCGTGCAAATACAGTGGTTGCCGGCCGGCGGCATCGTATGGACGCCTGACGAGAATCGTCGCTTTGAATTCCTGTTTCCCAATCCCAAGTTTGCCTGGCGCCTCTCGCAGTACGGCAACGCGGATTTCTGGATCTACATCGCGGGCGAATACGGAGGCGGCAGTTGGCAAATTACCCGCGATTCCGGCGTAGTGGAGGAACGTGTCGACTACAACGATATTCGCTTCATCCTCGGCCTGGAATGGAGCACGCCGCGCGGACTGAAGGGCATGGTCGAAGTCGGCTACCTATGGAATCGTGAACTCGTCTACTCAGACACCACCGCCGACGACCTCGACCTGGAAAGCACTTTCATGCTGCGAGGAGGCTTGCAATTCTAGCAGTAACACGGCACTCCGATCCAGGGCTTTAAGGGTCCGCCAGGGCTGTTGGAACAGGAGGAAACGAAGAAAACGGAGAAATGCATACTCAGT
>JBBDLY010000419.1:0-2429 GCA_040878585.1 Pirellulales bacterium | reverse complement strand
TTGCTCCTCGGTTAGCGATCGCGAAAAAATGTAGCCCCTTATTGTAACGCATGAGGCTAAGAATTCAAAACCGGTCCAAGTGTGAAGCAGGTCAAAGTGTGAAACAGGAGAACTGCAAAGTCAAACATTGAGAGCAAGCGAAGCATTCAGGGATCAGGGACCAGGGATCAGGGATCAGGGATCAGGGATCAGGGATCAGCATTCCGCATTTAGCCGACCGGCAAGTTGCGTTCTTCCCGTACTTGTCGAACGTCGTCGAGGACGCGTCCGATGAGTTGTTGATTCGCATGGATCTTCGACCATTGTTGATAGAAGGCCAGCGCCAGCAACACAATGCCGCCCAGCGCCGAGGCCAGGTGCCAATCGACCCATTGCTCGGTATGCAAGTTGCCGCTGCTGGGATCGCTGGCGGCGCCCAGCGCACTCATGCCAAGTGCCGTGGCGATGCCGACGACCGACCAGGCGAAGCTGGCGCTTTTGGCTTGCCGGCTGTCGAGGATCGCTTGCTTTCCGATCGGATAGGTGTCACAGACTTCCTTGATCCACCGCGAGGTTCCAATAAAGTAGGTGACCGAGACGCTGTTGACGAACACGATGATCAAGGCGGTGGCGACGCCGATCAAACGGTGGACGCTACTGAGCGTGCGGACGCGTTCCAGACTGGCGACGACCGATGCCAACTCGTTTCGCGCAACTTGCAGGTCCGCGTCGTGGGGATTGGTCTTCCGTTGCTTGTCGACGTCGACCAACGCCTGCTTGGCGTCGCGCAGCGCTACCATCTCGGTCTTCAGGTCGCCCAAAGCAAAACCGATGGCGCCAGTGACGGCAGTCATTAACAGGGCGAACAGGCTCAACGAAAGAAAGATGCGGACCATGGGGGTAGGGTTCAGGGTTCAGGGTTCAGGGTTCAGGGTTCAGGGTTCAGGTTTCAGGAGTTGGGAGTTGGGGCGACCTGATTTGACTGACACTTGACCCCCAAATCTGATCCCTGACCCCTGGCCCCTGAACCCTCAACAACAATCATCGCCACTCTGTCCGGCAGCGTCCAGGGTGCCATGCTGCTGAAGCCATGCGACGCCGCGGCTGGAGTCCCCTTCCGGGGGCGAATCGCGTAAAATGACAGTATGACACTTCCAATTATTGCCATCACGCTTGGGGATCCCGCGGGGATCGGCCCGGAAACCATTCTCGGCGCTTGGTCCGATCCGGGCATGCTGGCTGCCGGCCGGTTGCTGATCGTGGGACGCCCGGAGATCGTCGCCCGCGCGATGGAACTGAAGCGGTTGCGCGCCGAAATCGCCATCATCGAAGATCCGGCCGAGGCGCAGCCGGCGGTCGACATGGTGCCGGTGCTGGTTGCCGGCGGCGAGGAGGCGATCGACGTGCCGGCCGGTAAACTGGACGCCCGCGGCGGTCAGGCGGCCTACGACGCGTTGCACGTCGCCGCGCAATTGGCGTTGGCCGGGAAGGTCGACGCGATCGTCACCGGCCCGTTGAATAAGGCGGCGCTAAACGCCGCCGGCCATGCCTATCCCGGACATACTGAACTGTTGGGAGCGTTTTGCGGCGTGCCTCAACCGGCCATGATGCTCTACTTGCCGGCCGGCGCCGGTGTGGCGGGGCCGAACGGCCTGGGCGTACTCCATGCCACGCTGCACATGTCGGTCCGCGACGCACTCGCGGCGCTCTCGATTGAAGGGATCGTCGAGTCGTGCCGGTTGGCGCATGAGATGCTAAGCCGGCTGGCACTCACGGCTGTCGACGACGGCGAACCTCGTTCGCATCCGAAAATCGGCCTCTGCGCCGTCAATCCGCATGCCAGCGAGAACGGGCTGTTCGGCAGCGAAGAGACCGAAATCGTGATCCCCGCGATGCACGAAGCGAGAAAGCTGAACCTCGACGTCCACGGTCCCTTTCCGGCGGACACCATCATGGTGCGTGCGCGGGCGGGAGAGTACGACGGCGTGGTCGCGATGTATCACGACCAGGGACATATCGCGTTGAAACTGCTCGGCATGCACCGGGCGGTGAACATCACCTGCGGGCTGCCGATCATTCGCACCAGCGTCGCGCACGGCACGGCGTTTGAAATCGCCTGGCAAGGCGTCGCCGACTGCGGCGGCGTGATCGAGGCGGTCCGCGTGGCGGGCCGCCTCTGTCACAAGCTGCCGCAAACGGTGGAAGGCGACGGAGCGGAAGAGGTGTTTTAGGAGACGCAGAGGAAATCCTAAGCACGAATATCGAAATCCTAAACAATGTTCGAATGCTGGAATGCTTTAATGTTCAAAACGGTTGGGCGCCGCTGTTTCCGACATTCGAATTCGGAACATGATGATTTGTTTAGGATTTCGATATTAGGATTTCGTGTTTATCGCCTCCATGTTTTGTTCCTGTGATTCATCGCTGCAAACGGCTACTCCGTCGCTTTC
>JBBDLY010000418.1:0-2440 GCA_040878585.1 Pirellulales bacterium | reverse complement strand
CCATGTAGCGGAACTCGCGTAGAGTTCCGTCGCGCCACGAACGATGCCCCACTCCAACGCGGCTGAATTCTCGGCGAATTCAACGACGCGCAAGGCTCACGGCCGGGTCTTGGCGGTAGTAGTCCATGACGATGGCGTAGAGCCGGGGGTGATGCTCGCGCATCAGGTCGGGCATTTCAAAAAAACATTCGCTCACCACAGCGAAGAACTCCGCTTCGTTTTCGGCGCCGTACTTGTCGAGCAGCGTCGGCCGGCCTTGTTCGTCGGCCTCGATCAGCTTTTCGTATTCGATCGCCATCACCGTCGACCACGAACGATACTGGGCTGTGTTCTCCAGCGGCGGCACGCCGTCGGCCTCGCGGTTGAGCATGTCGAGCTGGTGGGCGAACTCGTGGATCGCCAGATTGGCATGGCCCCGTTGGCGGCCGTCTTCCAGAATTCGGTCCCAGGATAGAATCACCGGGCCGCGATACCAGGCCTCCCCCAAGCGACCTTCGACCGGGTGAAAATCCAGCCCGCCAAACACCGGCTCCAGCGCCTGGTAGCTGGAGGGATAGATCAAGATCGAGAGGGTCTTCTCGTAATAGTCGTGTTCCAGATTGAGCAGCAGCAACGCCGCCCAGGCGGCAACGGTTGCCTTGATCTCGTCGGTCAATTGCAGGCCGCCGCAGCCTTCCCAGTTTTTTTCTGCGACCAGCACCTGGATGATCTTTTCCAGCCGCTGCCGCGAATCGGCGTCCAGCAGTGGATAGGCCCACATGTTGTCGGCCAACGCCTGCCGCCAGGCGTCAGGGAACGACTGGCGAAGGATCCGCTCGCGGCGACGGCGTTTAAAGTAGGAGAAGATCATGGTCGTTGTAGCTGAATTCGCCAGAATTCAATGAAATTCCAATCGAGAGTCTACTCCGGCGCCGTCGGAACTCTAGGCGAGTTCCGCTACTCACCGCGGGTACGTTTTTCTTCCAAGCCGGAGATGCCCTCTCGCCGGCAAAGCATGTCGGCCACTTGCCCCAGGCTGGCGCCGCGGGCTTCCAGCAGCATGAGCATGTGAAACATCAGGTCGGCCGCCTCGTGCAGCACCTGATCCTGGTTGCCTGGCAGTTGTTCGGCGGCGGAGGCGAGTTCTTCGGCCTCTTCGCGAATTTTGCCGCAAATTTCCGCCAGCCCGGTCGTGAACATCTGCGTGGAGTAGCTGTCGGCCGGGCGATACTGGTTGCGCTGACGCAGTCGCTCTGCCACGCGGTCGAAGACTTCGTAATCGGCTGCCATGCAGTCACCTATGCAGTTCAATCAAGAGACGGGAGAATGTTCCCATTTGTATATTGCCAACGACGCTCGACAGCTTCAGTGGTGGCGACGCTAGCTGTCAGCTATCAGCCGTCAGCAACCAGGAACCGCGTTTTTCCTTGCTGAAAGCTGATAGCTGACAGCTAGCGATGTGCCATCAATCACCTATGTCCGTCGTGTAAAATTGAAACTACTGAATGCTGCACTTGGCTCGCAATTCCATGATAACCTACCCGCCGATCCCCGACGCCTGGTTTTTAACCGGCCCGACCGCCGCCGGCAAGACGGCGTTGAGCTTGGCGGTGGCTGGTCGGTTGAACGCCGAAATTGTCTCGCTCGACTCGATGGCCGTCTATCGCGGCATGGACATCGGCACCGCCAAACCGAACGCCGAGACGCGTGCCGCCGTGCCGCATCACCTGCTCGATCTGGTCGAGCCAACGGTAGACTTTAGCGTTTCGGAATATTTGCAGCAAGCGCATCAGGTGGTTGCCGAGCTGCATGCCGCAGGCAAGCAGGCGTTGTTTGTCGGCGGCACGCCCTTGTACCTGAAGGCCCTGCTGCGGGGGATGTTCGAGGGACCAAACGCCGACTGGGAGTTCCGCCAGCGGTGGGAAGCCGCGGTGCTCCGCGACGGACTGGCGGATTTGCGGGCCGAACTCGGCCGCGTTGATCCCGCTTCGCTGGCACGAATTCACGAGAACGACGCCCGCCGGATGATTCGGGCACTTGAGGTGTATCACCTGACGGGCGAGCCGTTGAGCCGCTATCAGCAGCAGTTCGAGCGGGGACGACCGGCCGAGCAGTGCCGGGTGTTCGTGCTCGACTGGCCGCGGCCGTTGCTGCACGCCCGGATCAACCAGCGGGTGCGGGCGATGTTCAAGCAAGGGTTGATCGATGAAGTCCGCGGCTTGCTCGCGCGGCATGGCGAGTTGGGCCGAACCGCCGCCCAGGCGCTCGGCTACCGCGAGGCGCTCGCCCATCTAGGCGGCGAATACGATGCCGCCACGGCGATCGAGCAAACGGCGGCCCACACCCGACAGTTCGCCCGCCGGCAGTTGATCTGGTTTCGGGGACTGTCGGAATGCCGCTGGACGCCGATGCAGGATGTGACCGACGTGGAAACATTGGCGGATGAACTTTGCGAGTAGAA